>NZ_JAAUVM010000018.1:0-129498 GCF_012030485.1 Pseudomonas sp. B14(2022) | reverse complement strand
TTTTCTCCGCTTTCGACCGAGAAGATCGAATCGTTAATAGCGCCAAACAACAAGACTCTATCAACTCCTTCTGGGCTTCGATGAACTGAAGCAACTCGCCGTCTAATCCTGCATAACTCTTTGTTTACCAAGGAGTTTTACGTTTCGACTGCGCCGGAAGTGGGGCGAATTATAGACTTCCAGGATCTGCGGTCAAGCGTTAATTACGCTTTTGTTGCAGAGGGCGCTTTTTTAGTAATAAGTCGGGGGATTCGGCGCGCTACTGGCGGTACACGCAACACCAGAAGCAGCGCACCTATAGAAGCATAGATAGCCCATTCCTTCAGATCAGCCCGCACGATCCACAACATATGCAGCAAACCAAGCCCAAGAATTACATACACCATGCGATGCAGCTTCTTCCAACGACTACCCAGTCGGCGCTGGCTATAGCGATTAGACGTGACCGCCAACACCAACAAAGACAAGAACCCTAGCGCCCCCACAATAATGTAGGGCCGCTTACGCAGCTCCACACCCAATTGCGACCAATCCAGTCCCAGGACAAACACACAGTAAGCCACTAAATGCAGCACTACATAAACAAAGCACCACAATCCAAGCTGCCGGCGCACCGCGATCCACCCCGCCCAACCGCTCAGTTTCTGCAACGGCGTCATGCCGAGGGTAATCAGCAAGAGGATCAAAGTGCCCAAGCCAAGCCGGTCAACCAGCACCTTGCCCGGATCCGGCCCCAAGGCAAAACTCCACGCCTCATATAGCCATAACAACGGCCACACTGCCGCAGCTATAAAAACGACAACGCGCCAGATGGGGTAACGCATCAGTAGTTCTTCCGCAGATCAAGGCCTGTATATAAAGAGGCAACCTCATCCGAGTAGCCATTGAACATCTGCGTCTCACGCACATTGGGACTGAACAGGCCACTTGGCAGACGACGCTCCCGCGCCTGGGTCCAGCGGGGATGATCCACCGTAGGGTTCACATTCGCATAGAAGCCATATTCATCCGCCGCGATACTCTGCCAAGTGGTTTTGGGCTGCTCGCTTACAAGGCTGATACGCACGATGGATTTCACGCTCTTGAAACCGTACTTCCAAGGCACGACCAGACGTAAGGGTGCACCGTTCTGATTGGGCAACTCGCGCCCATACATGCCAACGGCAAGAATCGCCAAAGGGTTCATCGCCTCATCCAGACGCAGCCCTTCTACATAAGGCCAGTCGATCAAGCCAAAACTCGAACGCTGCCCAGGCATACTCTTGGCATCCTGGAGGGTTTCAAAGCGGATGTATTTAGCCTTGGAGGTAGGCTCAACCTGCTTGAGCAAGGCAGAGATCGGAAAACCCATCCACGGAATGACCATCGACCACGCCTCGACACAGCGCAAACGGTAGATCCGCTCTTCTAGCTGATAGGGCTTCATGAAGTCTTCAAGGGCATAACGCCCCGGCTTTGCGACCTCACCATCAATCACCACACTCCAAGGCTCGGTCTTGAGTGAGCCTGCATTTTTCGCAGGATCGCCCTTGTCTGTACCGAACTCATAGAAGTTGTTGTAGTGGGTTGCGTCCTTGAACGGGGTGATGGACTCATCCTTGACCGTCACCGCCTGCCATTTCGTTTCCGGCAATTTTTCGGCAAACCAATTGGGCGCCTTGCCAGACTCAACATCGGGATAACGCGCTGCCTCTTCTGCACTGGCCCAACGCGGCAGGCTGCTGGCAGCAATGCCGGCAAGCGCACCACCGAGCAAGCTACGGCGAGAAAGGTAGAAGGATTCAGGCGTGACATCCGATTCTTGGCAATCGGACGCTTTGGGCAATTTGATTAACATGGCAACTCCGCAGCATTGGAGAACTGATGCACCAATAGACTGCGGAGTATGGGGGAAATTACATTAAGGCAACGTTTTGTCCCGACGCATATGCAGCAAGTACTGAATCGGCCCCGAAGCGGCGTAGACCAGGAAAGCCAATAGCAGAATCCGAGGAGGGTCACTGAAGACCACCGCAAACACCAGTACCACTGCCAGGATCGCCACGAAAGGTACACGCCCTTTGAGATCAAGCTCCTTGAAGCTGTTGTACTTGATATTGCTCACCATCAGCATACCGGCCGCAGCAACCATCAACGCCACCAGGAACGACATTTTCGAACCCTGGATGCCGTAGTCGCTGAACGCCCAGACGATACCCGCCACCACCCCCGCCGCTGCCGGACTGGCCAGGCCAATGAAGTAACGTTTATCAGCAGTACCCACCTGGGTATTGAAGCGAGCCAGACGCAACGCTGCACCCGCGACATAGATGAAGGCGACCATCCAGCCAACCTTACCCATATCACCGAGCGCCCAGGCGAAGGCCAGCAGTGCAGGCGCAACACCAAAGGCAACCATGTCCGACAGCGAGTCATACTCGGCACCGAAAGCGCTTTGGGTGTTGGTCATGCGCGCCACACGACCATCAAGGCCATCCAGCACCATGGCCACGAAAATTGCGATGGCAGCAAAGCCGAAATACTTGCTGGCGCTCGCCGCATCACCGGCCGCCAGGGCGCTTTGGGCACTCATTGAGTTGATGATGGAATAGAACCCGGCAAACAAGTTTGCCGTAGTGAACAGATTGGGCAGCAAATAGATGCCACGATGCCGGACCTTGCGGCCTTCAGCGTCATGCCCTTCTTCGACATGCTCATCGATCGGCAGCAGGCTTTCGGCGTCAGAAGCCTGGTTTGGCTCTTCGGGACGTTCGCTCATGGACTTTACCTTGCAACGGTGTGAAAAAAATTCGACCAATACTTGCGGCGACTGTTCGCCCGCAAACGATGCAGCTTTATACCAGAACCCGCTCCCCAAACGAAAAAACGCGGCCTAAGCCGCGTTTTCTGTTGATACGTACGACTTAGTTTTTGGCTTTGTCGACGATCTTGTTGGCACCGATCCACGGCATCATGGAGCGCAGTTGCTCACCGATGACTTCGATACCGTGAGCGGCGTTATTACGACGCTTGGCGGTCATCGAAGGGTAGCCGGTAGCACCTTCGCTGATGAACATTTTGGCGTATTCGCCATCCTGAATACGTTTCAGGGCGTTGCGCATAGCCTGGCGGGACTCGGCGTTGATCACTTCCGGGCCAGTCACGTACTCGCCGTATTCGGCGTTGTTGGAGATCGAGTAGTTCATGTTGGCGATACCGCCTTCGTACATGAGGTCAACGATCAGTTTCAGTTCGTGCAGGCATTCGAAGTAGGCCATTTCCGGCGCGTAGCCAGCTTCAACCAGGGTTTCGAAACCGGCTTTAACCAGCTCAACGGTACCGCCGCACAGAACGGCTTGCTCGCCGAACAGGTCGGTTTCGGTCTCGTCCTTGAAGGTGGTTTCGATGATGCCGGTACGACCGCCACCTACGCCAGCAGCGTAAGACAGCGCAACGTTCTTGGCGTTGCCCGAAGCATCCTGGTAGATCGCGATCAGGTCAGGGATACCGCCGCCTTTGACGAACTCGGAACGTACGGTGTGGCCCGGTGCTTTCGGCGCGATCATGATCACGTCGAGGTCAGCGCGCGGCACAACCTGGTTGTAGTGGATCGCGAAGCCGTGGGAGAACGCCAGGGTGGCTCCCTTCTTGATGTTCGGCTCGATTTCGTTCTTGTACAGCGCGGACTGGAACTCGTCAGGGGTCAGGATCATGACCAGGTCGGCAGCAGCAACAGCGGAAGCAACGTCAGTCACTTTCAGGCCGTGGGCTTCAGCCTTGGCAACGGTGGCTGAGCCTTTACGCAGGCCAACAGTTACGTCAACGCCAGAGTCTTTCAGGTTGCAAGCTTGCGCGTGCCCCTGGGAGCCGTAGCCGATGATGGCGACTTTCTTGCCCTGGATGATCGACAGGTCACAATCTTTATCGTAGTAAACTTTCATGAGGTTCCTCTATATATCCAGGCCGTAAGGCCATTCGCTAATTTGGGTTAGATGCTGAGTACTTTGTCGCCACGGGCAATCCCGGTGACACCACTGCGTACCGTTTCCAGAATCGAGGCCGTCCCGATCGACTGGATGAAGCTGTCCAGTTTGTCGCTCGTACCGGTCAGCTGAACGGTATAAACGCTGGCGCTCACATCGACGATCTGCCCGCGATAAATATCGGTAGTGCGCTTGATCTCGGCACGCTGGGCACCCGTGGCCTTGACTTTAACCAACATCAGCTCGCGCTCGATGTGGGCACTCTCCGACAGGTCGACCAGCTTGACTACTTCGATCAGCTTGTTGAGGTTCTTGGTGATCTGCTCGATCACCTCATCGTGGCCCACGGTGGTCAACGTCAGGCGCGACAAAGTCGGGTCTTCGGTCGGCGCCACGGTCAGGCTTTCGATGTTGTAGTTGCGTTGCGAAAACAGGCCGACAACACGAGACAGAGCGCCGGGTTCGTTCTCCAGAAGCAGGGAGATAATGTGCCGCATGATTAAGTACGCTCCGTCTTGTTCAGCCACATATCGCGCATAGAGCCGTCTTTGATCTGCATCGGGTAGACGTGCTCGCTGGTATCGACCTGAATATCGAGGAACACCAGGCGGTCCTTCATGGCGAACGCTTCTTCCATCTTCGGCTTCAGATCTTTCAGATCGGTGATGCGAATGCCAACGTGGCCATAGGCTTCAACCAACTTGATGAAATCCGGCAACGATTCCATGTAGGAATGGGAGTGACGGCTACCGTAGCTCATGTCCTGCCACTGACGAACCATGCCCAGCACGCCGTTGTTCAAGCAGACAATCTTCACAGGAAGGCCGTACTGCAGGCACGTCGACAGTTCCTGGATGTTCATCTGAATGCTGCCTTCCCCGGTGACGCACGCAACGTCAGAGTCCGGGAAACTCAGTTTCACACCCATGGCTGCTGGGAAACCAAAGCCCATCGTGCCCAGGCCACCGGAGTTGATCCAGCGGTTAGGCTTGTCGAACTTGTAGTACTGCGCGGCAAACATCTGGTGCTGGCCGACATCGGAGGTCACAAAGGCGTCGCCCTTGGTCACTTCGCAGAGGGTTTCGATCACGGTTTGTGGCTTGATGATGCTGCCATCGCCCTTGTCGTAAGGGAACAGGCCGCGATCACCGCGCCATTCGTCGATCTGCTTCCACCAACTGGCAACGGATTCCTTGTTCGGCGTTTCGCCGATGTCCTTGAGCGCAGCGACCATCTCGGTCAATACACTTTCCACAGGACCTACGATCGGCACGTCGGCCTTGATTGTCTTGGAGATGGACGCCGGGTCGATGTCGATATGGATGATCTTGGCATTAGGGCAGAATTTGCTCGCGCCATTGATCACGCGATCATCAAAACGTGCGCCCACTGCCAGGATCACGTCGGCGTGGTGCATGGTCAGGTTGGCGGTGTAGCTGCCATGCATGCCCAGCATACCCACGAACTGACGGTCCGTACCCGGGAAGGCGCCAAGGCCCATCAGGGTGTTGGTTACCGGCAGGTTGAGCAGTTTGGCCAGCTCGGTCAGCGGTGCAGAACCGCCACCCAGGATCACGCCACCACCCGAGTACAGCACTGGACGCTTGGCCGCCAGGAGCATCTCTGCCGCCTTGCGGATTTGCCCCGAGTGCCCGCGAACGGCCGGGCTGTAAGAGCGCAGCTTGGCTTTCTTCGGGAAAACGTATTCGAATTTCTCAGCCGGGTTGGTCATGTCTTTCGGGATATCGACCACGACAGGACCCGGGCGACCGGACTGTGCGAGGTAGAAGGCCTTTTTCATGACGTCCGGGATTTCCGACGCATGCTTGATCATGAAGCTGTGTTTCACGATCGGCCTGGAGATACCGATCATGTCGGTTTCCTGGAACGCATCGGTCCCCACCATGGTGCTTGGCACCTGGCCGGAAATGATCACCATCGGGATGGAGTCCATATAAGCAGTCGCGATGCCAGTAATGGCATTGGTTGCGCCTGGGCCGGACGTTACCAGTACCACACCGGCTTTACCGGTGGCACGGGCATAACCGTCAGCCATATGGGTCGCGGCTTGTTCGTGGCGAACCAGGATGTGGGTAACAGCTGGTTCCTTGAACAGCGCGTCGTAAACATGCAGCAGAGCACCACCTGGGTACCCGTAGATATAGTCGACGCCTTCGTCACGCAAAAAGCGGACGAGCATCTCACCGCCAGATAAAAGCTCCACGTTGTTCACCTCTAAAACGCCAGAATACCGTCCGTTAAAAACCGACGGGTCTTAATAGGTTTACTTCTCAACAGAGCATGAGCGACGGTGGTCGCCGACTACGTCAGCACTGACTGAGCAAGTATTGGGATCGTCCCAAGTGTTGCGGGCTTTTCCCACCCAGCGCGAGGTAACGCGTTGCGGGTGTAACAGGTCGGCGCGGATGTGCGCCTCATGATCTGCTGAGCGGGCCTGCTTCTGGCAGTCCCGATACAGCGGACTTTGGATTCTTCTGTTTCAGGCCTCTCAAGTCAAGCAATAATTGCGCTTTTTTCCAACTAAGCGCATGAGAACGTAGAAGAAAGGGCTTTGAGGAGGGATAAAACTCGCCTGAATGTCGTCAAGCGGTAGAAATGTGCGCAAGACTGCCGGAAAAACCGGCAGCCAGGCAATTAACGAGCGTCGACGATCAGTTGATCGAACTTTTTCAGCGCATTACGCAAGCCCAGGCTTTCTCGCGGCCGATCGGCATAAACCATCTCGGCCATTTCGAGAATGCCTGAAGCATTCGGCAGCGGCAGGTCCTGTTCTAGGATCTGTTTCATGCGCACCAGGAAGATCCATTGCAACCACTGGTGGAAGTCCAGTGTGTCTACCGCAAACGGCTCGACGCTGCCGAGCGCCTCGGCGCTGGGGGACACTTCATCCCACCAGCCCTGCACGCGTAATTCGCGCTCAATCAGCAATAACTGTTCGGCAATCGCGGGAAACCGTGCATCCATCAGAGGTTGACCTTGGCTTTTTGCCGAGCCTGGGCAGCGCCGGCAGCGTCACCTTGTGCGGCACGCGCATCGCCGATCAAAGCCCACAAGCTGGCTTGCAGGTCGGGACGACCGCTGGCCAGCGTGAGACCACGACGAGCGAATTGTTCGGCCTGCGGCGCATCGCCCTGTGCCATGCGTACCTGGGCAAGGCGATACAGCACTTGCGGCTCGCGCGGAGCAACGCGTTGCGCACGCTCAAGGCTGGAGGACGCACCATTCAAGTCACCACCCGCCTGCTGTTGCTGGGCAGTGGTCAGCAACGCCAGCACCGGACCATCCAATTGTTCGTCGGCTGACAAGCCGCCAGCGCTGGAGGACGATGGAATGCCACTCGGCGTCGACGGCATGTTGTAGGTGCCCTGGTTGATCGGCGCGGTCTGCATTGGCGCGGAATCGATCGGCCCGGAGGTGCTTGGCCCAGGCGTCCAAGGCTCGGCACTGATTGGCGCCGCGGTAGCAGCACCGCCGCCCGGCACCATCACTACCACACCCGAGTCCTGTGGCACGGCCTGAGGCCTGGCCTGGGCCGGACGGTTGGTCACGGTTTGGCGGAAACCGCCATTGGCCGAGATCCGGTCATTATTGGAGACAGCTGTGCTCGAATCCACAACCGGAATAGAGCCGCGCTGCACGCTGGAGCAACCGCCGAGCAAAGCCAGAGCTGTAATAGCTGGAATCCACCACTTGTTCACTTGAAACCCTCTTTGCTTAATTCATCCAGCCCTTGACCCAATCCATCACCGATTCCGCATCTGCAGGGGCACCGCCACCGCACGCAGCACCGGGTGGTGGTTCGCTGCCGCGAATATACGGCATCTGCACCGCGCCCGGACAGTTGGCATCGGAGCCCTGGCCGGTATGCGGATCAATCCAGGCCTGCACGATGTTATCCGGCTGCGGCATGTTCAACGGCAGCGGGTCGGCCTTGCGCATGAAACTGGTCCAGACCTGCAATGCGCCGGTGGCACCGGTGAACGGCGTCTTGCCGTTGTCGTCACGACCCAGCCACACCACTGCGAGCACATCCTGGCCGAAACCTGCGAACCAGCTGTCACGCGAGTCGTTACTGGTACCGGTCTTACCCGCCAGTGTCAGGTTGGAAGGCAAAACCTTATAGACCGAGCTACCGGTACCTTCACGCATCACGCGCTGCATGGCGTTCTGGATCAGATAGATGGAGCCCGCATCGAAACGCTGCTGAATCTGGAACGGATAGCGCTTGAGCGGCTCACCCTCGGCTGTCAGTACACTGCGGATCCCGCGCATCGGCGTATTGAAGCCACCGTTGGCGAGGGTCTGGTACATCGTCGCCACTTCGATCGGCGTCATGGCGCCGGCGCCGAGCAGGATCGATGGGAAGGCCGGGAATTCGCGGGTGATGCCCAGACGAGCCAGTGTCTTGAGGACATTCGGCACGCCAACCTCCAAGCCGAGCCGAGACGTGGAAATGTTGTAGGAGTGCGCCAAGCCCTGATACAGGAACACCGTGCCGTGGGAGCGGCGATCAAAGTTCTGCGGCGTCCAAACCTGGCCGTCGCCCCCTTTGACCGACAGCGGGTCATCCGACAGCCAACTGGTGAGGGTGTATTTGCTCGGCTTTTCCAGCGCCGTCAGGTAGACCGCCGGCTTGACCAGCGAGCCGATCGGCCGCACGGCATCCAGTGCGCGATTGAAACCGGCAAAGCTGGCCTGGCGACTGCCGATCATGGCCTGGACTTCACCGGTTTCCGGGTTGGTCACCACCATTGCGGCTTCTACTTCATCGGCGCCCTTACGGCCCGTCAGGCGCTTGAAGGTGTCGTTGACCGATGCTTCTGCCTTCATCTGCAGAATCGGGTCGAAGCTGGTGAAGATCCGAAGGCCTTCTTCGGTCAAGTCTTCGTCGCGGTAGTCTTCACGCAACTGGCGTTTTACCAGATCGATAAAGCCTGGGAACGAACTGTCCGCCAACTTCCCGCGGGTTGTCACACCCAGTGGCATTTTCTTCGCCGCGGCAACTTGTTCCGCCGTGGCAACGCCTTGCTGTTCAAGCACATCGAGCACCAGGTTACGGCGCTCCAGCGCACGCTCCGGATTGCGACGCGGGTTGTAATAGGAAGGCCCCTTGACCATGCCTACCAACAAGGCGACTTGATGCAACTTCAACTCGGACAGCGGTTGGCCGAAGAAGAACTGGCTGGCCAAACCGAAACCGTGCACGGCGCGTTGCCCATCCTGGCCGACGAATACCTCGTTGAGGTATGCCTCAAGGATCTCCTGCTTGCTGTAGTGCAGCTCAAGCAGCATCGCCATCATGGCTTCGGTGAGCTTACGGGTCAGGCTGCGCTCGTTGGTCAGGTAGAAGTTCTTCACCAACTGCTGGGTCAGCGTGCTGCCGCCCTGGGTCATCTTGCCGCCGGAAGTATTCACCCAGATGGCACGGGCAATCGACTTCGGCGAAACGCCCCAGTGACTATAAAAGTCACGATCCTCTACAGCCACCAACGTTTCCAGTAGATACGGCGGCACCTGATCAAGCTTGATCAGGATGCGATCTTCAAGATTCTTCGGGTAAATCCCGCCGATCATCAGCGGTTCAAGGCGTACCACCGGCAACTTCGAGCCGTTGAGGGAGGACAGTTCGGCGACGTAGTCGCCGGAAAAGCGCACGCGCACTGGCTGGGCTTTCTCCAGGCCTTCATAGAACTGAAAGCCGCGAGTATTGAGGTCGACGGTGTTACCGCTGACCGCAGCCGCCCCCGGACCATTGCTCACGGGTTCGCGTCGATAGCCCAGGGCGTCGAGTTCGGTGAGGAAGTCATCCTTGCTCAGCTTCTGGCCGGTGAACAGTTCCAACGGGCGTGCATACACCTTGGCCGGGATAGTCCAGCGCTTGCCGGAGAATTTCTCCTGGACCACAGCGTCGAGGTACACCGCAAAGCCAGCGAGCACCACAAGGCCTACCAGGCCGAGCTTGAGCGCCCAGCCAAGCCACGGTCGCAGGCCGCGGGAGGGAGGTTTTTTACGGGAACGGGGAGATCGGGATCGAGTCATGGCGGCGGATTATACGCACTTTATTGATGATCAACATGAGCCGGACAGCGGTTTGCATGACCGCCCGTAGCAGCCATAATGCGCGCCATGATTTCCCCCCGACTCTGAAGGATCGCCCGTGAGCCAGTCACTGATCGCAGCCCTGCAAAACCCGGCTTTGTACCCTCATCCGGTTGAAGCGTTCCAGGTCATCGAAACGCATATTTCATGGGTCATCCTGACCGGCCCCTACGCCTATAAATTGAAGAAACCGATGAACTTCGGGTTTCTGGACTTCACCGACCTGGACAAACGCGGGCACTTTTGCAACGAAGAACTGCGCCTCAACCAGCGCCTGACAACGGATCTGTATCTGGAAGTGTTGCCGATTACCGGCACTGCCGACGCCCCGCAATTGGGTGGCGACGGCCCGGTGATCGAATACGCACTGAAGATGCGTCAGTTCCCGCAAAGCCAACTGCTCAGCACCCTGCAAGCCAATGGCGAACTGACCGCCACGCACATCGATGAAATGGCAACGCAGATCGCGCACTTTCACCTCACCGCACCAAAAGTGCCGCAAGACCACGCAGCTGGCACCCCCGATGAAGTGATGGCGCCGGTACGGCAGAACTTCGACCAGATCCGTCCATTCCTCAGCGACAAGGCCGACCTGATTCAACTGGAAGCCCTGCAAGCCTGGGCCGAAAGCAGTTTCGAGCGCCTGAAACCGCTGCTGGCACAGCGCAAGCTCGACGGTTTCACCCGCGAGTGCCACGGTGACATCCACCTCGGTAACGCCACTTTGATTGACGGCAAGGTAGTGATCTTCGACTGCATTGAGTTCAACGAGCCGTTTCGCTTCACCGATGTGTACGCCGACACCGCTTTCCTGGCCATGGACCTGGAAGACCGCGGCCTCAAGTCCCTGGCCCGCCGCTTTATCAGCCAGTACCTGGAGCTGACCGGTGACTATCAGGGCCTTGAAGTGCTGAACTTCTATAAAGCCTACCGCGCCCTGGTACGTGCCAAGGTGGCGCTGTTCAGCATGCCGAGCGAGGCAAGCCCGGTGCAACGCGCCACGACCCTGCGCCAATACCGCAACTACGCCAACCTGGCGGAAAGCTACAGCACCATTCCATCGCGTTTCCTGGCAATTACCCACGGTGTCTCGGCAGTCGGCAAAAGCCACGTTGCCATGCGCCTGGTGGAAGCATTGGGCGCTGTACGCCTGCGCTCGGACGTGGAGCGCAAGCGCATGTTCGGCGAGCAGCAGGTCGAAAACACGCCACAGGCCGGCATCTATGCGTCCGACGCCAGCGCCAGGACCTACGCTCGCTTGAATGACATCGCGGATACCGTGCTGCGTGCCGGCTTCCCCGTAGTACTGGATGCCACCTTCCTCAAACGCGAACAACGCGACGCAGCAGCCAAGGTGGCCGAAGCTACGGGCGCGCCGTTCCTGATCCTGGACTGCAACGCGCCACAAGCCGTTATCACCAGTTGGTTGGCGCAACGTCAGGCCGACAAAAACGATCCGTCCGACGCTACGCTGGTCGTTATAGAAGAACAGCAGGCCAACCGTGACCCACTGACCGCCGAAGAACTGTTACTGAGTAAACGCGTCGAGACCAATCAAAGCGGAACCCTCGATGCGCTAGTCGCACAAATTCGCCAGCGCCTGCCAGGCCTGTAAGAAAAATTTCTTGGTCGTGTCGTCTACTTGGACGCACGCCCAAGAAATAGTGGCACTATAATGGCGTCATAAATCCAACAGGAGTCGTTTTCATGAGTCAGCCCAAGCTTCTAGATACACCGCTCTACGCACTCCTGCATAAAGACGATATTCGTGGTTTCAATCAGGCACGCCCAGCAGACGGCATTATCGACATGCGCGGCGGCGACTTCCGTGGTCTGGACTTGCGCGACCTGAACGCGGCCGGTGTAGATTTCACCGACGCGTATTTCCGCTCCACCGACTTGCGCGGCCTGGATTTGCGCAACTGCTCCCTGGAAGGCGCCAGCCTCGCCCATGCGCAGATTTCGGGCACCTACTTCCCGCCTGAATTGACTGCCGATGAGATTCTCATGTCGGTCAATTTCGGCACGCGCCTGCGCTACCGCACCAAGTAACACTCAACTCAAGCCCGACTACGCGCAATGCGTAGCGGGCACTTCCCTCCTGCCCGCCGTCAAAATTCCCGCGCCATTCTTATAAGCTTTTGGGCCGTTTCGGACCAAAGAACCACGCTTTTCCTACTGAGCGCTACACTCCTGTTCAGGCTTGCCTGGTTACGATACCCACCGCACCATTCGGCCGTCGCAAGGAGGCTTGATGAACGATGAGCTGCAACACCTGAAAAACCTTGGCAAGACGTCAGCGCAGTGGCTGCATGCGGTGGGCATCCACAGTGCATCCGACTTGCGTCGCCTGGGAGCGGTCGATGCCTATCGAGCCGTAAGGACTCGTGGGTTCCGCGCATCAAAAGTTTTGCTTTATGCGATCGAAGGGGCACTGATGGACGTGCACTGGAACGACATCCCGGTCGAGCGTAAGGAAGCGTTGAACCGCCAGCTGGATGCTATTTCAGCGCGTCAGAAAAACTAGATCGTCCTGCAAGACCCAATGGTTATGCACACTTCAAACGGACGTTTGAGAAAAACAGAAGATCATTCAAAAACAATTGTTGACTCTCAAATGAGAATCGTTATGATTATCACAACTGGTCGCGAGATCAGCCGATAACTGAAAGACCATTGGTTCGGACTCTCAGATTATCTCCTCATCAGGCTAATCACGGTTATTTGACCCGGCTTTTGCCGGGTCTTTTTTTGCCTGTGAAAAAGCACGCCTCAGCGTGCAATGATTAACGGATGTCCACGCTCCGGGTGCGGCTGTACCAATACTTCCAAGCCAAATACGGCTTTAAGTGGCTCGGGCCGCAGCACCTGCGCCGGTGTATCCAGCGCGTGGGGACGCCCCTGCTCCAACAGCAAAATGCGATCACAGTAGCGCGCTGCCAGGTTCAGGTCATGGAGGATCACCAGCACCGCCGCACCACGATCGGCAAAGGTGCGAATCGCTTGCAGGGTCGTGTGTTGATGCAGTGGATCCAGCATCGATGTCGGCTCATCCAGCAGTAATGTCTGCCCCGCCTCACCCGGCCATAGTTGCGCCAGCACCCGCGCCAAGTGCACACGTTGACGCTCGCCGCCCGAAAGAGCCAAGTAACTGCGACCATTCAAGTGTGCGACATCCGCCGCCTGCAAGGCTGCGTGGATAATTTCATCATCGCGCACACGCCCCGTCTGATGGGGCAAACGGCCCATGCCGACCACCTCTTCGACACGGAACGCGAAGTCCAGGGTCGAGGTTTGTGGCAACACCGCCAGCCGCTGCGCGCGCTGCGGTCCGCTCCAGTCTTTCAACGCCTGCTGACCCAGCCACACCCTGCCCTGATCGGGGTGTAACTCACCGCACAACGCCCCCAGCAACGTACTCTTACCCGCGCCATTGGGGCCCAGCACACCGAGCACTTCACCCGGTAGCAGATCCAGAGTGACATCCGCCAGCACGACCTTGTGGCCACGCCGGATCTGCAGGTCTTCAACACGCAGCATCAGGCACGCCCCCGCAACAACAGGTAAAGAAAAAATGGCGCACCAATAAATGCAGTCACGATACCAATCGGCAGTTCAGCCGGCGCCAGGGCCAGTCGCGCGACCAAATCGGCAAACAGCAACAAACTCGCGCCCGCCAATATCGAAGCCGGCAACAGCACGCGGTGATCTGGCCCGGCCAGCAACCTGACCAGATGCGGCACCACCAGCCCGACAAAACCGATCATGCCCGCCGCAGCCACCGCAGCGCCTACCCCTAATGCAGTACAGAACACCAACTCGCGCTTGAGCCCTTCAACATCAATACCCAGGTGACTGGCCTCCGATTCGCCGAGCAACAGCGCATTCAGCGCCTTGGCCCGGCGCGGCAGCCAGAGCGCCACACCGACACTGACCAGCAATAAAGGCCATAACCGCGAATAGCTCGCGCCGTTGAGACTGCCAAGGTTCCAGAACGTTAGGGTACGCAGGGTGGCGTCGTCCGCCAGGTAGGTGAACAGGCCCACCGCCGAGCTTGCCAACGCAGTAAGGGCGATACCGGCGAGCAGCATCGTAGCCACATTGGTCTGACCGTTACGCCGCCCCAGTCGATAGACCAGCGCGGTCACGCCCAGCCCGCCCAGAAACGCGCATAGCGATAGCAGATAAGGCCCGAAGGCATCCGGTAACCCACCGAAAAACGCCCCCCCGACAATGGCGATTGCCGCCCCCAGTGCCGCCCCGCTGGAAACCCCGACCAACCCCGGATCGGCCAACGGGTTACGAAACAACCCTTGCATGGCCACGCCCGACAATGCCAATACGCCGCCAACCGCCAAACCGAGCAACGTACGCGGCAAACGAATCTGCCCCAGGATCAACTCAGCCTGTTCCAGGCCTTGCGCTTCTATCGGCACGCCCATCAAGCGCAATGCCGCCTTGAGCGTATCCAGCAGCGGCAAGCTCACCGGCCCCAGTGCCAACGAGAGCCAGGTAGCCAACAGACATAACAGCGCCAGGCCGATGAACAGCGTTTTCGGTTTAACCAAAGTGGTCATGGGCCGGGTTTAGTCTGTGACGGATAAAAGCCGGCCGAGAGCTTCACAAGACTTTGCGGCAGACGCGGCCCGAGCCCACCAACCAACAGGGTCGGGTCAAGCTCGAAAACGCGGCCACGCTTGGCCGCCGGCGTCGAAGCCAGGATCGGATTCTCCTTGAACAACGCCGCGCGCGCCGCGTCCCCCGTCAGGGCGCGGTCGGCAAATACCAGCACATCCGGGCTCAACCCCGCCAACGACTCCACCGAAAACGGCTTGTAACCGCTGTGTGTGGCCAGGTTACGCCCGCCGGCCTGCTGCAACATCCAATCGCCCGCCGTGTCCTTACCGGCAATCAGCGGCTTGCCGCCAGCATGACCGATCAGCAGCAACACGCCAGGTGCCTTCTGCGAGGCCCGTGCCTTGGCCACCCAGCTTTTCTGCTGATCAAGCGCCTGTTCATATCCGGTAAACAATTCACTGGCCTTAGCCTCATCTCCCAGCAACTTACCCAAGTGCTGAAGATTACCCTTCAAGGTCGGCAAATCCGGCTGCGCCGAGAACATTTCGACCTGGACACCTGCACTGCGAATCTGCGCCAGCACCGGCGGCGGCCCCATCTCTTCAGTACCCACCAGCACCTGTGGACGAAGGCTGAGAATGCCTTCGGCCGACAATTGCCGCTGATAGCCGATACTGGGCAACGCCTTGAGCGATTCAGGATGCTGGCTGGTGGTGTCCACGCCAACCAACTTCGGCTCACCGCCCAACGCCGTGACCCATTCCGACAGCGCCCCACCGGCACTCACCCAGCGTTGTGGCAGTTCAGAGGCTTGCGCCCCAGGGTTGACCAGCAGTCCGACAACAAGCGCAATAGCGCTGGTACTCAGGCGCATAACAGGGTTTCCTTCCAAGGGCAGGGCCTTTCGAGCACCCGTCGATGTGACAGATAACCCCTGCCGGGCATCGAACTGAGCACCCAGTCAGCTAACGGGCGAAGCCGGCATTTGATAATTGTTTGCATTTGAACGTCAAGGCACTTAAGGATTGAAATGAAGTTTCTCTGCCCCTCGGACACGCTCGCGCCCAACAGCAGCCTCGGTTTTACGATTGATGGCACGCCGCTGCTGGCGGTACGCCGGGACGGCATCGCCTACTTCTATATCAACCGCTGCCCACATCGCGGCATCCCACTGGAATGGCAGCCCGACCAGTTCCTTGACGACAGCGCCAGCCTGATCCAATGCGCCACCCACGGCGCGCTGTTCCTGATCGAAAGCGGCGAGTGCATTGCCGGACCATGCGCAGGTAAAAGCCTCAAGGCCCTGCACGGTCGCGAGGACGAGCAGGGCCTGTGGGTGGATCTCTAGCCGAGCAGCACGTCTAACCGACGATCCACGCAAATCTCCTGGGACGTCACGCACACCCCATATGCCAACACTTCCACCCCGGCAGCTTTAGCCTCGCGCAAGGCCGCACCATAGGCGGCATCGATTTCCAGCGCCGGGCGCACTGCGTCAATCCCGGAGAGGTTGACGCAATACAACTGCACTGCCCGCACCCCTTCACGCGCCAGATGCGCCAGCTCTCGCAGGTGCTTGGCGCCACGCTGGGTCACGGCATCGGGGAAGGCGGCAACCCTCGTGCCATCAAACCCCAGCGTGACGCTTTTGACTTCCACATAAGCCGCGCCGTCCGGATATTCCAGGCGAAAGTCGATACGGCTTTTTTCCTGGCCGTAGGGCACTTCACGCTTCAACGCGGTGAAACCGTTGAGTTCCGTGATCACGCCAGCGCGTAAAGCCTCCTCGACCAACTGATTGGCGCGTGCCGTGTTAACGCACGCCAAGCGGCCCTGGGGCGTTTCGGCAATTTCCCAGGTGCCGGGCAACTTGCGCTTGGGATCATTGGAACGACTGAACCAGACCTGCCCGCCTTCCACCATGCAGTTGAGCATCGTACCGGTGTTTGGGCAGTGAATAGTCAACAACTCGCCGGTAACTGTTTCGATATCGGTGAGAAAGCGCTTATAGCGGCGAATCAGTCGGCCTTCTTCGAGGGGAGGATGAAAGCGCATCAGCCTTGCCAGCTCCTTAGGCCACGCTGGATTCGTTCCACCGCCTCCTGGAGTCGCTCAAGGTTTTGCGTGTAGGCAAAGCGCACATGATGGCCTGCTTGATAGCGACCAAAATCCAGACCGGGTGTAAATGCGACATGCTCGGTTTCAAGGAAATGACGACAAAACGCGAAGGCATCTCCGCCGAACGCACTGATATCGGCATACAAATAGAACGCCCCTTCCGGCTCTACGGCAATCCCGAAACCCAACTCGCGCAAGGCGGGCAGCAGGAAGTCGCGACGACGGCCAAATTCGGCACGGCGCTCCTCCAGAATGCTCAGGGTTTGCGGGGTAAAGCAGGCGAGCGCTGCATACTGGGCCATGCTGGGCGCGCTGATATAGAGGTTTTGCGCCAGCTTCTCGAGTTCGCCGACTGCAGCGGGCGGCGCGACCAGCCAACCCAAGCGCCAGCCGGTCATGCCGAAATACTTCGAAAAACTATTTAGGACGAAGGCCTCATCGTCGACCTCCAGCACGCTGGCGGCGTCAGTGCCGTAGGTCAGGCCGTGATAGATCTCGTCCACCACCAGATGGCCGTTACGCACCTTGATTGCATCGGAAAGCCCGGCTAATTCATCGCGCGCAAGGATCGTGCCGGTGGGATTCGCCGGGGAGGCAACCAATGCGCCCACGCTGTCCTGATCCCAGTGTTTGGCCACCAGGTCAGCGGTCAGTTGATAACGCACCTCAGGGCCTACCGGCACCAGTTGCGCGGCGCCTTCCACCAGTCGCAGGAAGTGCCGGTTACACGGGTAACCTGGGTCTGCCAGCAGCCAATGCTTGCCTGGATCCACCAGCAGGCTGCTGGCCAACAACAAGGCGCCAGAGCCACCAGGCGTTATCAGAATACGCTCGGGGTCCACGTTCAAACCGTAGCGCTGCTGGTAGAAACCACTGATGGCTTCACGCAATTCCGGCAGGCCACGGGCCGCGGTATAACGGGTCTTGCCATTGGCCAACGCCGCCTGGCCGGCCTGGATGATCGGCTCGGCGGTGGTGAAATCAGGCTCGCCGATCTCCAGGTGGATCACATCATGGCCTGATGCTTGCAGCTCATTGGCTCGCGCCAGCAACGCCATGACATGAAAAGGTTCGATGGCGCGACTGCGCGCACTGTAGGGCTGAGCCATTAGCCTTCCTTAACGGTGAGGACAAAATCAGGATTCTACCGAACCCTCGCGGTAAAACATGCTCTATTGCCTGCCTGGCCGTCCAAGATGAACCCGGCGAGCGCTTGCAAAACGACTAAAATCAACATTCGAGACGATGCATACCCAGCCACAGCGGGCTGCTGCAGTTTGCAACCCCTGCGTGACGGGCCTCGACAACCGGGAGTGGCGCGCCCTGAATCTATCTGGTAAGTTCGCCCGCTTGCAGCCGCAGGGCCGGCAGGTGTCGGTGACGTTGCAATCCTGCGCAATGGATTAGAAGAGTGAGAGGCGGTCTATTCATGTCCACCCAAGCAAAGCAACAGAGCATCAGCGGCTTCCAACCCTACGTTGAATCGAAGGGTGAGGAATACATGGGCAAGCCCATGCGCGAGCACTTCTCCAAAATCCTGAAGCAGTGGAAGCAGGACTTGATGCAGGAAGTCGACCGCACGGTTGACCATATGAAGGATGAAGCCGCCAACTTCCCTGACCCGGCAGACCGTGCCAGCCAGGAAGAGGAATTCGCCCTCGAACTGCGCGCCCGTGATCGCGAGCGCAAACTGATCAAGAAAATCGACAAGACGCTGCAACTGATCGAAGACGAAGAATACGGCTGGTGCGAATCCTGTGGTGTCGAGATTGGTATCCGTCGCCTGGAAGCCCGCCCAACCGCGGACCTCTGCGTAGACTGCAAGACCTTGGCTGAAATCAAGGAAAAACAGGTCGGCAAGTAATCCTGCCGAGCTGAACGAATGGGGCGTGCAAACGCCCCATTTTTGTTTCTGGGATTTGCCGATTTTCCAGTAGTATCCGGCCCATGACTGCCTCTACCTATATCGGGCGTTTCGCCCCCACGCCCAGCGGCCACCTGCACTTCGGTTCCCTGGTCGCCGCCCTCGCCTCCTACCTCGACGCCCGCGCCAACCATGGCCGCTGGCTGATGCGCATGGAAGACCTTGACCCTCCCCGCGAAGAGCCCGGCGCCCAGGCGGCAATCCTGCATGCCCTGGAGAGCTACGGTTTTGAGTGGGATGGCGAACTGGTCCGACAAAGCGAGCGGCATGACGCCTACGCCAAAGTACTGAACGATATGTTCAACCACGGCCTGGCCTACGCCTGCACCTGTTCACGTAAACAACTGGAGCCCTACGACGGGATTTACCCAGGCCTGTGCCGAAATGCCGGCCACGACCAGCAGGATGCCGCCATCCGCCTGCGTGTCCCCGAGTTGGAGTACCACTTTACTGACCGTGTACAAGGAGAATTCCGGCAACACCTGGGCCGTGATGTCGGCGACTTCGTCATCCGTCGCCGCGATGGCCTCTACGCCTACCAACTGGCCGTGGTGCTCGACGATGCCTGGCAAGGGGTTACCGATATCGTGCGCGGCGCCGACCTGCTCGACTCCACGCCACGCCAGCTGTACCTGCAGGAATTGCTGGGCCTGCGCCAACCGCGCTACCTGCACGTACCGTTGATCGTCCAGCCGGACGGTAACAAGCTGGGCAAATCCTATCGCTCCCCGCCGCTGAATCCCGACCAGGCCACGCCGTTGCTATTGAGAGCCCTGCGCGCCCTTGGCCAGCAGCCTGGCGACGAACTGCTTCATGCCAGCCCGCGGGAGTTGCTGGATTGGGGCATTGTGCACTGGGAGGCCAGCAAGATCCCGCGCGCACTGACGCTGGCCGAAGCGCAATTAAGCTGAAGGCGCTTGCAGCCTGCCAGCCATCCGTTACCATCGCCGCAGTTTTTTAATCAGAGGCCAACATGTACATCTATCGATTGGTCCTGCTGCTGGTCGTCGGGATCTACCTGTTTTCCCCCGCCATCATGGATTGGTGGATCGACGCCACGGGCGCCTGGTATCGCCCCTATCTGCTGTGGCTGATCCTGATCGTCGTGACCTTCATCCTGCAGAGCCAAAAAGATGCCGATGAGCTTTAGCCTCACCCAGATGCTGCTGATCAGCGCTGCCTACCTGGCTGCACTGTTCGGCGTTGCCTGGATCAGTGAGCGCGGAATGATTCCGCGGGCGATCATTCGCCATCCGTTGACCTACACCTTGTCCTTGGGCGTCTACGCCAGTGCCTGGGCGTTTTATGGCACGGTGGGCCTGGCCTACCAGTATGGTTATGGCTTCCTCTCCAGCTACCTTGGCGTGTCCGGCGCCTTTCTGCTGGCGCCGGTATTGCTGTATCCGATCCTGAAAATCACCCGCACCTACCAACTGTCGTCCCTGGCCGACCTGTTTGCCTTTCGCTTTCGCAGCACCTGGGCCGGCGCACTGACCACCATTTTCATGCTGATCGGCGTGCTGCCCCTGCTGGCCCTGCAAATCCAGGCAGTGGCCGACTCCATCAGCATCCTGACCCGCGAGCCCGTGCAACACCGCGTCGCCCTGGCCTTCTGCGCGCTGATCTCACTGTTCACGATCTTCTTCGGGTCACGCCATATCGCCACCCGCGAGAAACACGAAGGGCTGGTATTTGCGATTGCGTTCGAGTCGGTGATCAAGCTGATCGCCATCGGCGGCGTTGGCCTCTACGCGCTCTATGGCGTGTTCGACGGCCCGCAACAGCTGGAACTGTGGCTGCTGCAAAACCAGACCGCACTCGCCGCCCTGCACACCCCGTTGCAGGAAGGCCCATGGCGCACGCTGTTGCTGGTGTTCTTCGCCTCGGCGATCGTAATGCCGCACATGTACCACATGACCTTCACCGAGAACCTCAACCCGCGCTCGCTGGTCAGCGCCAGTTGGGGCTTGCCGTTGTTCCTGCTGCTGATGAGCCTCGCGGTGCCGCTGATCCTGTGGGCCGGCCTGAAACTGGGGGCTACCACCAATCCCGAGTATTTCACCCTGGGTATCGGTATCGCCGCCAATAGCCCAGCGTTGGCGCTGCTGGCTTACGTCGGCGGCTTATCTGCTGCCAGCGGGCTGATTATCGTCACGACGCTGGCCCTTTCGGGCATGGCCCTCAATCACCTGGTGCTACCGCTGTACCAGCCGCCCGCCGAAGGCAATATCTACCGCTGGCTGAAATGGACGCGACGCGCATTGATCGTCGCGATCATCACCGCCGGCTACGGGTTCTACCTGCTGCTCGGCGCCGGGCAAGACCTGGCCAACCTGGGCATCGTCGCCTTTGTCGCCACCTTGCAATTCCTGCCGGGAGTGTTGTCGGTGCTGTACTGGCCGACCGCCAATCGCCGCGGGTTTATCGCCGGGCTGCTGGCCGGGATCCTGGTATGGATCGTCACGATGCTGCTGCCGTTGGTCGGCAACCTGCAGGGTTTCTATATTCCGCTGCTGAACATGATCTATGTGCTGGACGACACCAGTTGGCACATGGCCGCGATTGCCTCGCTGGCCGCCAACGTTCTGATGTTCACCCTGATCTCACTGTTCACCAATGCCAGCGCGGAAGAGACCAGCGCCGCCGAGGCGTGCGCGGTGGATAACGTGCGTCGACCGCAACGCCGCGAACTGCACGCGGCCTCACCCCAGGAATTCGCCACACAACTGGCCAAGCCCCTCGGCGCCAAGGCGGCTCAGAAGGAAGTCGAGCAGGCGCTGCGCGATCTGTACCTGCCCTTCGACGAGCGCCGCCCCTACGCTCTGCGCCGCCTGCGCGACCGCATCGAAGCCAACCTGTCCGGCCTGATGGGCCCCAGCGTGTCCCAGGACATGGTGGAAACCTTCCTGCCGTACAAGGCCGGCGGCGAAAACTACGTCACCGAGGACATCCATTTCATCGAAAGCCGGCTGGAGGATTACCACTCACGCCTCACCGGCCTGGCGGCCGAACTCGACGCCCTGCGCCGTTACCATCGCCAGACCCTGCAGGAACTGCCGATGGGCGTGTGTTCCCTGGCCAAGGATCAGGAAATCCTGATGTGGAACAAGGCCATGGAAGAACTCACCGGCATCGCCGCGCAACGGGTGGTGGGCTCGCGCCTGAATACCCTGGGCGATCCGTGGAAAGAACTGCTACAAGGTTTTATCAATTTGCCCGACGAGCATTTGCACAAGCAACACCTGGCCCTCGACGGCCAGACGCGCTGGCTCAACCTGCACAAAGCCGCGATCGATGAACCGCTGGCACCCGGTAACAGCGGCCTGGTGCTGCTGGTCGAAGACCTGACTGAAACCCAGATGCTCGAAGACAAGCTGGTGCACTCCGAGCGCCTGGCCAGCATTGGTCGCCTTGCAGCGGGCGTGGCCCACGAAATCGGCAACCCGATCACCGGTATCGCGTGCCTTGCGCAGAACCTGCGGGAAGAGCGGGAGGAGGACGGCGAAATCATCGAAATCAGCGGGCAGATCCTCGAACAGACCAAGCGCGTCTCGCGCATCGTGCAGTCGCTGATGAGCTTTGCCCATGCCGGCGGCCATCAGAATCTGGATGAGGCCGTGTGCCTGGCCGAAGTGGCCCAGGATGCCATTGGGCTGCTCGCCTTGAACCGGCGCAATTTCGAAGTACAGTTCTTCAACTTGTGCGACCCCGACCATTGGGTCGACGGCGACTCACAACGCCTGGCCCAAGTGCTGATCAACCTGCTGTCCAACGCCCGCGATGCAACCCCGGCCGGTGGCGCAGTACGCGTCAAGACCGAGGCTTTCGAGCATACCGTCGATCTGATCGTCGAAGATGAAGGCAGCGGCATCCCACAGAACATCATGGACCGATTGTTCGAACCCTTTTTCACCACCAAGGACCCAGGTGAAGGCACCGGTCTGGGCCTTGCACTGGTCTATTCCATCGTTGAAGAGCATTATGGACAAATCACCATCGACAGCCCGGCTGACACCGAAAGCCAACGCGGCACCCGTATTCGGGTGACCCTGCCGCGTCATGTCGAAGCGACGTCCGCTGTGAACTGAGACCGTCGAGAGAATTGAATCAATGCCGCACATTTTGATCGTCGAAGACGAAACCATTATCCGCTCTGCCTTGCGTCGCCTGCTTGAACGTAATCAGTACCAGGTCAGCGAAGCCGGCTCGGTGCAGGAAGCACAAGAGCGTTTCAGCATCCCCACGTTCGACCTGATTGTCAGCGACCTGCGCCTGCCTGGCGCGCCGGGCACCGAGTTGATCAAGCTTGGCCAGGGCACTCCGGTGCTGATCATGACCAGCTACGCCAGCCTGCGCTCGGCGGTGGACTCCATGAAGATGGG
Organism: Pseudomonas sp. B14(2022); assembly: GCF_012030485.1. Lineage (NCBI taxonomy): Bacteria > Pseudomonadati > Pseudomonadota > Gammaproteobacteria > Pseudomonadales > Pseudomonadaceae > Pseudomonas > Pseudomonas sp. B14(2022). The sequence goes on along the minus strand of NZ_JAAUVM010000018.1, from coordinate 106,414 downwards.
CGCGGTGGACTACATCGCCAAGCCTTTCGACCACGATGAAATGCTCCAGGCCGTGGCCCGCATCCTGCGTGATCGCCAGTCAGCCATCAGCGTGCAGGCCGAACAACGTCCCGCCGGCAAAGCGACCAACGGCGCCGACAAACCGGGTGTCGACAACAGTAACGGCGAGATCGGCATCATCGGCTCCTGCCCGCCAATGCAGGATTTGTACAGCAAGATCCGTAAAGTCGCGCCGACCGACTCCAATGTATTGATCCAGGGCGAGTCAGGCACCGGTAAAGAACTGGTGGCCCGCGCCCTGCACAATTTGTCCAAGCGCGCCAAGGCACCGATGATTTCGGTGAACTGCGCAGCGATCCCCGAATCCCTGATTGAGTCCGAATTGTTCGGCCACGAGAAAGGCGCGTTTACCGGCGCCAGTGCCGGGCGTGCGGGCCTGGTGGAAGCGGCGGACGGCGGTACGCTGTTTCTTGATGAGATCGGCGAACTCCCACTGGAAGCACAGGCACGATTGCTGCGCGTGCTCCAGGAAGGCGAAATTCGCCGTGTGGGTTCAGTCCAATCGCAGAAGGTTGACGTGCGCTTGATCGCGGCAACCCACCGCGACCTCAAGAGCCTGGCCAAGATCGGCCAGTTCCGTGAAGACTTGTATTACCGCCTGCACGTAATTGCCCTCAAGCTGCCGGCCCTGCGTGAGCGCGGCGCCGACGTGAATGAGATCGCCAACGCATTCCTGCTGCGCCAGAGTGCACGTATCAACCGTACCGACCTGACGTTCGCGCCCGACGCCGAGCAGGCGATTCGGCATTACTCGTGGCCGGGTAACGTGCGAGAACTGGAGAATGCGGTCGAACGTGCGGTGATCCTGTCGGAGAGCCCGGAAATTTCTGCCGAACTGCTGGGTATCGATATCGAACTCAGCGACTTGGAGGATGACGACTTCATCGGCCTGGCCCCGACACCGGGCGGCGGTAGCAATACCAGCCATGAGCCGACGGAAGATTTGTCACTGGAAGACTACTTCCAGCATTTCGTCCTTGAGCATCAGGACCACATGACCGAGACCGAGCTGGCCCGCAAGCTGGGCGTGAGCCGTAAGTGCCTGTGGGAACGCCGCCAGCGCCTGGGCATTCCACGGCGCAAGACCGGGGTTGCCAGCGAAAGCTGAGGGCGGGCCCCCAGAGGTAACACCCTCAGATGTGAAAAAACTGTTACCGCGGATATTTCGCGTAACAAAAGCCGGGGCTTACGGTAACGAAGCCCCGGCTTTTTTTCGCCCGTCAAAAACCCAAAACCACCTCAAACCCCCGGTTTTACTGGGCGGAGCAAAAGTTGGCACGCACCCTGCTATATGCTTAGTACAAAAACAATAACAAGCTTTGTACAAGACAATAAAAATAAAACGAATCGACTCACGCATAACAAAAACAACACGGCGGAGGCGCAGCTAACTGATTCTTTTGGAGAGGCGTTGCATTTGGGGCTTGCCCCGCAACCAGGCCGAGAACAACAAAAACTGCCCTAAGGCAGAGCCTGAACTGGTTGGATCGTAGATCAGCAACACAGCGACCAAAGCAATCCGTTTGCTCTTAACTCCCGATTGGGAGTGTCATGAAGGTGAAGCTTCATGGCGAGGGCGATCAACAAAAACAAGAAGCCCGAAACCAATAATAAAAATAGAGCATGCAACTACTTCTGGGGGAGCTTCGGCTCCCCTTGTAGTTTCCAGGATTTGACGATTTAAGGCTTATGGTGCAACGCCGAAGCTTGTTCCTACACCATCCCCTGACTAAATGCTAGAATCCCCGCCCATCATGCGGTCATTCTTCGTTATGGCCGAACATTCCTTCAAACAGTGCATCCCATGCTGAAGAAGTTGTTCCAGTCATTCCGTTCTCCCTTGCGTCGTACGCAACACAAACGCAGCACGCCTGAAGTGCTCAACAGCAGCCAGCATTCGTTGCAGCGCGCTCAATTCAGCCGTTATGCGGTGAATATCGTCGAACGGTTGCAGAACGCCGGTTACCAGGCCTACCTGGTAGGTGGTTGTGTACGCGACATGCTGCTCAATATCACGCCCAAGGATTTCGACGTCGCCACCAGCGCCACGCCTGAGCAAGTGCGTGCCGAGTTTCGCAATGCGCGAATCATCGGCCGCCGCTTCAAGCTGGTGCACATCCACTTTGGTCGCGAAATCATCGAGGTCGCGACCTTCCGTGCCGGCCATCCGCAAAACGATGAAGAGGAAGACACCAATCAGTCTTCCCGCAACGAGAGCGGGCGCATCCTGCGCGACAACGTCTACGGCACCCTGGAAGAGGACGCGCAGCGCCGCGACTTCACCATCAATGCCCTCTATTACGATCCGGTCAGCGAACGCATCCTCGATTACGCCAATGGCGTACACGACATCCGCAATAACCTGATCCGCCTGATCGGCGACCCGACGCAGCGCTATCAGGAAGATCCGGTGCGCATGCTGCGAGCCGTGCGCTTCGCCGCCAAGCTCAACTTCGGTATCGAGAAACACACCGCCGCACCGATACGCGAGCTGGCACCGATGCTGCGGGAAATCCCATCCGCGCGTCTGTTCGAAGAAGTGCTCAAGCTGTTCCTCTCGGGCTACGCCGCCGACACGTTCGAAATGCTGGTCGACCTGCAGTTGTTCGACCCACTGTTCCCGGCCAGTGCCGAAGCACTGGAACACAACCCAACCTATACCCACACGTTGATCAGCGAAGCGCTGATCAACACCGACCTGCGCATCAAGCAGAACAAACCGGTAACACCGGCATTCCTGTTTGCCGCCCTGTTGTGGCCGGCCCTGCCCAAACGCGTACTGCGCCTGCAGGACCGTGGCATGCCGCCTATCCCGGCCATGCAGGAAGCCGCTCACGAGCTGATCGCCGAACAGTGCCAGCGCATCGCTATCCCGAAACGTTTCACCCTGCCGATCCGCGAGATCTGGGACATGCAGGAACGCCTGCCCCGCCGCAGCGGCAAGCGCGCCGACCTGCTGCTGGACAACCCACGCTTCCGCGCCGGTTACGACTTCCTGCTGCTGCGCGAAAGCGCCGGTGAGCAGACCGACGGCCTGGGCGAATGGTGGACCGACTATCAGGATGCCAATGACAGCCAACGCCGCGACATGATTCGCGACCTCGGCAGCAAGGGTGACGGCGAAGGGGCTGGTCCGAAAAAGCGTCGTCGCAGCGGCACCAAGCGCAAACGCAGTGCGGCGGATGCCTCTGGCGCTGCGGGCGAATAAACGTGGAACGCATCTACATCGGCATGGGGAGCAACCTGGCGGCCCCGGACCAGCAATTGCGCAGCGCTATCGAAGCGCTGGCGCAATTGCCAGACACCTGCGTCGCGGGTGTGTCCGCCTTTTACCAAAGTGATTCCCTGCTCCCGGGCCAACCGCGCTACACCAATGCGGTTGCCGCCCTGGACAGCAGCCTTGCGCCACTTGAGTTGCTGGATGCGCTGCAAGCCATCGAAAACGACCAAGGCCGCGAGCGCCTGGAACGTTGGGGCCCTCGCACCCTTGACCTGGACATTCTGCTGTTTGGCGATCGCCTGATCGACGAGCCGCGCCTGAAGGTGCCTCACTACCAGATGCACCTGCGTGCGTTTGTGCTGTATCCACTGGCCGAGCTGGCGCCTGCCGCATTGCAGTTGCCGGATGGCAAACGCCTCAGCGCCCTGCTTGAAGCCTGCCCGTTTGTCGGCCTGGAACGGCTCCCTGTTGCTGAATCGCGTCAGTAACAGCGGTAACACCGCCATCGTAACAATGCGGTAACACATCCAATTGACTTCCCGTGTCCTCCTCACGACTATAGGCGTCCCGCTGCCGCCAACCCGGCGCTGAAGGGCGCAATCCAGGCCTTATAAGCACTGCTCTCAAGACAGTGCGCCTGAATAAACGAAGACTCACGCGCGTAACTCGCTGTTTCCAAGCGCCTGAACGAGGACCCTTTTCATGCCAGACATTACCCTGACCACCTTGCAGAGCCTCAAGCTCAAAGGTGAAAAAATCACCATGCTGACCTGCTATGACGCCACCTTCGCCCACGCCAGTTGCCAGGCCGGGGTTGAAGTGTTGCTGGTGGGCGATTCACTGGGCATGGTCCTTCAAGGGAATGACAGCACCCTGCCCGTCACCACCGATGAACTGGCCTACCACACCGCCAGCGTCAAGCGCGGCAACGACGGCGCATTTATCATCGCCGACCTGCCTTTCATGGATTACGCCACCGTCGAGCAGACCTTCCTGAACGCCGGCAAACTGATGCGTGCCGGTGCGCACATGGTCAAAGTCGAGGGCGCCGTATGGCTCGCCGAGTCGATTCGCCTGCTGGCTGAACGCGGCGTGCCAGTCTGTGCGCATATGGGCCTTACGCCACAGTCCGTGAACATCCTCGGCGGCTACAAGGTACAAGGCCGCAACGAAGCCCAGGCGCGCCAGATGCGTGCCGATGCCATCGCCCTGGAACAGGCGGGCGTTGCGATGATCCTGCTCGAATGCGTGCCCAGCGAACTCGCAGCAGAAATCACCCAGGCTGTTAAGGTGCCGGTGATCGGCATTGGCGCAGGCTCGGCCACCGACGGCCAGGTGCTGGTACTGCACGACATGCTCGGCCTGTCGATTACCGGCCGCGTGCCAAAGTTCGTGAAGAACTTCATGACTGGGCAGGACAGCATCCACGCCGCCTTGAGTGCCTACGTCGCCGAAGTCAAAGGCGTGACCTTCCCAGGCGCCGAACACGGATTCTCTGCATGAACACCGTAAAAACCGTACGCGAACTCAGAGCCGCCGTCGCCCACGCCCGCAAGGCAGGCAAACGCATCGGCTTCGTGCCCACCATGGGCAATCTGCACAGCGGCCATGCCAGCCTGGTCAGCAAGGCTGTGCAACAGGCGGACTTTGTCGTTGCGAGTATTTTCGTCAACCCGCTGCAATTTGGCGCCGGCGAAGACCTGGACAAGTACCCTCGCACCTTGGCCGCCGACCAGGAAAAGCTCTTGCAGGCCGGCTGCAACCTGCTGTTCGCGCCGACCGTCGAGGAGATGTACCCCGGCGGCATGACCGGCCAGACCCGTGTCAGCGTCCCGCAGTTGTCCGAAGGTTTGTGCGGCGCCAGCCGTCCCGGGCATTTCGAAGGTGTGGCGACGGTGGTCAGCAAATTGTTCAACATGGTCCAGCCAGACATGGCTGTATTTGGCCAGAAGGACTACCAGCAACTGGCCGTGATTCGCGCCATGGTCCATGACCTGAACATGCCGATCCAGATCATTGGCGAGCCCACCGTACGCGCCGATGATGGCCTGGCGCTGTCCTCGCGCAACGGTTTTCTCAGCAGAGAAGAACGTGCGATCGCACCGGTGCTGTACCGCAGCCTCAGCCAGATTGCCGCAGCCATCAAAAGCGGTGATCACGACTTCGCCAGACTGCGTGCCGAACAGGTGCAGCAGATAGAGGCGGCCGGGTTGCGCCTGGACTACCTCGAAGTGCGCCAGGGCGTGCACCTGCGGACCGCTACGGCGGAGGATCGGGATATTGTGATACTGGTGGCAGCCTTTCTAGGCACGACCCGCCTGATCGACAACCTGCATCTGAACCTCGACTGACCCCTCCGAACACCCCGTCGACTGCCCTGATCGCTGTGCCGGTATAAAAAAGTACCGGCCACAGCGCAGACAAAGCCAAGACATATCGACACGCTAGGTTTAATGTAATCGCCCTGCGCTATGGTTAGCGCTGTCTGGAACCCAACCCTTGAGATAAGACTGGATGTTCCGGGCTTTGAAGTGTCCTAAAGGCAGTCCCCGTAATAAAAGGAAACCCGCAGCGATGGCGTACTACCGCACCCCTCATGACGTTACCGCTCTGCCCGCCTGGCAAGCGCTCAATCAACATCGCCAAGCCATGCAGGATTTCAGCATGCGCGAAGCGTTCAATGCCGATCCCCAGCGCTTTTCCCAATTCACCTTGAGCAGCTGCGGACTTTTCCTCGATTACTCGAAAAACCTGATCACCAGCGAAACCCGCGACCTGCTGGTGGGCCTTGCCAAGGAAGTGAACCTTAAAGGCGCGATCGACGCACTGTACGCCGGCGAACCGGTCAACTCTTCCGAAGGCCGCCCTGCCCTGCACACCGCTCTGCGCCGCCCTGTGGGCGACAAGCTGTCGGTCAACGGCGTGAACATCATGCCGGACGTGCATAAAGTGCTGAACCAGATCACCGATCTGGTCGGCCGCATCCACGACGGCCTGTGGCGTGGCTACACCGAGAAGCCGATCACCGACGTGGTGAACATCGGCATCGGTGGCTCGTTCCTCGGCCCGGAGCTGGTCTCTGAAGCGCTGCTGTCCTACGCCCATAAAGGCGTGCGCTGCCACTACCTGGCGAATATCGATGGCAGTGAGTTCCACGAACTGACCATGAAGCTGCGCGCCGAGACCACGCTGTTTATCGTCTCGTCGAAATCCTTCAACACCCTGGAAACCCTGAAAAACGCCCAGGCCGCCCGCGCCTGGTACCTGGCTCAGGGTGGCTCGGAAGCCGAGCTGTACCGCCACTTTATCGCCGTGTCGAGCAACAACGCGGCCGCCGTGGCCTTCGGTATCCGCGAAGAAAACATCTTCCCGATGTGGGACTGGGTAGGTGGCCGTTATTCGTTGTGGTCGGCCATCGGCCTGCCAATCGCCCTGGCCATCGGCATGTCCAACTTCAAGGAACTGCTGTCCGGTGCCTACACCATGGACCAGCATTTCCAGAACGCGCCGTTCGAACAGAACATGCCGGTGCTGCTGGGCCTGCTGGGCGTGTGGTACGGCAACTTCTGGGGTGCGCAGAGCCATGCGATCCTGCCGTACGACCACTACCTGCGTAACATCACCAAGCACTTGCAGCAGCTGGACATGGAATCCAACGGCAAAAGCGTGCGCCAGGACGGCAAACCGGTGTCCACCGACACCGGCCCAGTAATCTGGGGTGGCGTCGGCTGCAACGGCCAACATGCTTATCACCAGTTGCTGCACCAAGGTACCCAACTGATCCCGGCCGACTTCATCGTGCCGATCGTCAGCTTCAACCCGGTGTCCGACCACCATCAATGGCTGTACGCCAACTGCCTGTCCCAAAGCCAGGCACTGATGCTCGGCAAGACCCGCAGCGAAGCCGAAGCCGAGCTGCGCGACAAGGGCATCCCGGAAGACGAAGTGCAGAAGCTGGCACCGCACAAGGTGATCCCGGGCAACCGTCCGAGCAACACGCTCGTGGTTGAACGCATCAGCCCGCGTCGCTTGGGCGCCCTGGTTGCCATGTATGAACATAAAGTGTTCGTGCAAAGCGTGATCTGGGGCATAAATGCCTTCGACCAATGGGGCGTGGAGCTGGGCAAGGAGCTGGGCAAGGGCGTATACAATCGCCTCACCGGCGCCGAAGAAACCTTGGCCGAAGACGCTTCGACCCAGGGCCTGATCAACTACTTCCGCGGTCGTCACCGCGGCTGATGCAGGTACCGCAAGGCCAACGTCCGTTTGGACGTTGGCCTTGAACCCTCTCCATACAGGGTGCATCTTTATGACTTGTCGCAAAAACAAGAATAAGGATCGCTCATGTTCGATATCAGCACGTTTCCCACCGCCGATGCCGTCCGCCGGGCTGCGCAACTCAGTCAAGAGGACTACCAGCGCCTCTATCGCCAATCCGTCGAGCAGCCGGACACGTTCTGGGCCGAACAGGCCAAGGGCTTTCTCGACTGGATAACACCGTGGCACACCGTCCAGCAGTCAGACATCAAGACCGGTACCGCCCAATGGTTTGCCGGTGGCCAGTTAAACGTCAGCTACAACTGCATCGACCGTCACCTGGCGCAACGCGCCGATCAGCCGGCCTTCATCTGGGAAGGTGATGATCCTGCAAAATCTTCCAAAATCACCTACCGCCAACTGCACCAAAACGTCTGCCGCCTGGCCAATGTGCTGAAAAGCCGCGGTGTGAAAAAAGGCGACCGGGTGTGTATCTACATGCCGATGATCCCGGAAGCGGCCTACGCCATGCTGGCTTGCACACGGATTGGCGCTGTGCACTCGGTGGTATTTGGCGGGTTCTCACCGGACGCCCTGCGCGACCGCATTCTGGACGCCGACTGCCGCACCGTGATCACTGCCGATGAAGGCGTGCGCGGTGGTAAGCCGGTGGCGTTGAAACAGAATGTCGACAAGGCCCTGGCGAGTTGCCCCAACGTCAGCTCGGTACTGGTCGTACAACGCACCGGCGCCCAAGTGAACTGGAGCGAAGGCCGCGACCTCAAGTATCAACAAGCCCTGGATGCGGCGAGCGAGGATTGCCCTCCCGCACCGATGGACGCCGAAGACCCGCTGTTTATCCTCTACACCTCCGGCAGCACCGGTAAACCCAAGGGCGTGCTGCACACCACGGGCGGCTACCTGCTCCAGGCGGCAATGACCTTCAAGTACGTACTCGATTACCGCGACGGTGAGGTGTTCTGGTGCACCGCCGATGTGGGTTGGGTCACCGGTCATAGTTACATCGTGTACGGGCCGCTGGCCAATGGCGCCACCTCGCTGATGTTCGAAGGTGTGCCGAGCTACCCGGACAGTTCACGCTTCTGGCAGGTCATCGATAAACATCAGGTGAATATCTTCTATACCGCCCCCACCGCCTTGCGTGCATTGATGCGCGAGGGCCACGGCCCGCTGGAGACGACTTCCCGCGCCAGCCTGCGCCTGCTGGGCAGCGTCGGTGAGCCGATCAACCCGGAAGCCTGGGACTGGTACTTCAACGCGGTGGGCGAACAGCGTTGCCCTATTGTCGATACCTGGTGGCAGACCGAGACCGGCGGCATCATGCTCAGCCCGCTGGTCAGCGCCCAGCGCATCAAACCAGGTTGCGCCACCCAGCCGATGTTTGGCGTACAGCCCGTGCTGTTGGATGAACAAGGCAAGGTCATCAGTGGTGCCGGCAGCGGCGTACTGGCGATCAAGGCCAGTTGGCCGGGGCAGATTCGCAGCGTCTACGGCGATCCGCAGCGTATGGTCGACACCTATTTCAAACCCTACCCCGGCTACTATTTCACCGGTGACGGCGCGCGTCGCGATGAGGACGGCGACTACTGGATTACCGGGCGTATCGACGATGTGATCAACGTGTCCGGCCACCGTATCGGCACCGCCGAGGTAGAAAGTGCGCTGGTACTGCATGACCAGGTGGCCGAGGCCGCCGTGGTGGGCTACCCCCACGACGTCAAGGGCCAGGGCATCTATGCCTTCGTCACCCCCATGAATGGCGTCGAACCCAGCGATGCGCTGAAAAAACACCTGCTGGAACTGGTCAGCAAGGAAATAGGCAGCTTTGCCAAGCCCGAATTGATCCAATGGGCACCGGCCTTGCCGAAAACCCGATCCGGTAAGATCATGCGCCGGATTTTGCGCAAGATCGCCTGCAATGAACTGGATAGCCTGGGTGATACCTCTACCCTGGCCGACCCCAGCGTCGTCGACGGCCTGATCGACAAACGCCTGAACCGATAGGAAAACCCGAGTCGCCATGGAATTTATCCGCAGCCGTATCGAAACCCAGTTGATGAGCCTCACCGGCTTGTCACTGGGCCAACTGGACCTGGAAAACCCCAAGGGCGATCCAGGCCTGTTCGGGCCGGACTCGGTCAGCTGGCAAGTCCATGGCGACTTCAGCAGCATGCTCATCGGCGGCATCAGCGCTTTGATGCTGCAAGCCTTGCACCCATTGGCCCTGGCTGGCGTGTGGGACCATTCGAATTTTCGCCAGGACATGCTTGGGCGTTTGCGGCGGACCTCACAGTTCATTTCCGGCACCACGTTCGGCTCGCGCAAAGACGCCGACTGGCTGATCGAAAAAGTGCGCACCATTCACCTGCAGGTGGTTGGCCATGCCCCGGACGGGAGGCCTTACGCGGCCAGCGATCCAGAGCTGCTGACCTGGGTGCATGTGGCGGAGGTGAGCAACTTTCTTGCTGCCCACTTGCGCTATCGCAACCCGCACCTCTCTGGCCGTGATCAGGACCGTTACTACAGCGAGATCGCCGTCGTCGCAGAACGGCTGGGCGCGCAGCATGTGCCGCATTCACGGCAGGAAATTTCCGATTACCTTGAGAATATCCGCCCGCAATTGCTGTGCGACGAGCGCAGCCGCGAAGTGCTGCGCCTGTTGCTGAACGCTCCCTCCCCCAGCACGCTGGCCAAGCCATTTGGCGCCTTGATGATGCAAGCCGGGATCGACCTGCTGCCGGACTGGGCCAGCACCCTGCTCGATCAGCACCAGAGCCCGCTGCAACGCCAGATGATCCGCGCCGGGGTCAAGCGCAGCGCGCCGTTGTTGCGCTGGGCGATGCGCAATGGTTCGGTGCAGCGTGCACACCGGCGGATGGGGTTGATGTAGGCAACGCGCCATAGCTGTTAAACTCCGCGCCTTTATTTCCCCCATTTACCTAAGCAAGGCGCGCTCCATGTTTCCCTTGAATCAGGCGCTGCGCGCCGCCCTCGATCATCGCCAAGACCTGATCAACGAGCTGCACGCCCAGGGCACCGACTGCTATCGGCTGTTCCATGGCAGCCAGGAAGGCGCCGGCGGCCTGACCATCGACCGCTATGGCCCACAGTTACTGGTGCAAAGCTTCCATCAGTCGCTGGAGACCGCCGACCTGCTGGACCTGCACCAAGTGATCAACCAGTACATGGGCCTCGAGTTGCTGCTGGTATACAACGACCGCTCCCGCGGCAACTCGCGTGTCGATCGCGAAGATTCGGTATACCGCGCAGAACCTGCCGCGCTGGAAGACCTGGTGGGCCACGAATGGGGCCTCAATTACCGTGTACGTGGTCGCCACGCTGGCCAGGACCCGCTGCTGTTCCTTGACCTGCGCAATACGCGCGGATGGGTCAAAGACCACAGCGCCGGCAAAAGCGTATTGAACCTGTTTGCCTACACCTGTGGGGTGGGCCTGAGCGCCGCTGCCGGTGGTGCGCGCGAGGTATGCAACCTGGACTTCGCCGAGGGCAACCTGGCGGTGGGACGTGAAAACGGTCGACTCAATCCACAGCTTCCCACCATGGAGTTCGTGCAATCGGATTACTTCCCGGCGATTCGCCAACTGGCCGGGCTGCCGATCACCCAACGTCGCGGGCAGAAACTGCCGAGCTACCCGCGCCTGGAGCAGCGTCAATATGACCTGGTGTTGCTCGACCCGCCTGCCTGGGCCAAGAGTGCCTTCGGTACGGTCGACCTGCTGCGTGACTACCAGAGCCTGCTCAAGCCTGCACTGCTCGCTACAGCCGACAATGGTGTGCTGATCTGCTGCAACAACCTGGCAAAAGTCAGCCTGGAGGATTGGCGTGAACAGGTTTTGCGTTGTGCGCAAAAGGCTGGGCGTCCGGTGCGGGACTGGAAAATCATGACGCCAGGCGCGGACTTTCCCTCACAGGACCACCAGCCACCGCTGAAGACTCTGATACTTCAACTGTAAGAAGCATCCTAAAGGCCCAGTTCTTCGGAACCGAAAACCCGTGCCATACTCCAAGGCACTCCTGTTTGACATAGATGGCGCCGCCCCATGCCCAAAGGATTGATTCGCGCCGCTGGCGCCTTGTTGACTGCCCTCGCGTTGTACAGCTTGCTGGGCTTTCTGATTTTGCCTGGCATCGCCCTTCGCATTGCCAACCAACAGTTGGCCAATTACGCCACAGTGCCAGCACGCATCGAACGGATCGAACTTAACCCGTTCAGCCTGGAAGTAACGGTGTGGGGCTTGAAGATCGGCGAGCCCGGTAAGGAACAGGTAGGTTTCGAACGGCTTTACGCCAACCTGCAGGTCGATAGCCTGTGGACCCGCGCCCTGCACCTGGCTGATGTGCAACTGGACAAGCCCAAGACCGAGTTGTTGTTCGACAAATCAGGCCAGCTGAATCTGGCGCAGTTGTTCAAGCTGCCACCGAGCGAGCCTACCCCTGCTAACCCCGACGCCAAACCGTTCCCGCTGCGCGTCGACAGCATCAAGCTGGCCGGCGGTTACGTGCATTTTCAAGACTTGCGCCCCAGCGAACCTATCGAATTCCTCTACGACACGCTCGACTTCGAGCTGAAGAACCTCAGCACCCTGCCGGAAGACAATGCGGACATGACCTTGGTGGCCGCCGGCCCTGAAGGTGGGCAGATCGACTGGAAAGGCAACTTCAGCCTGGTGCCGATCACCTCCGAAGGTACGCTGAAGGTCACCGGTGGCAAGATGAAAGCCTGGTGGCCTTACGTGCGTGACGCCTTACCCCTGGTGCTGGAAGACGGCGTGCTCAACTTCAGTACCGAGTACAGGTTCAGCCTGGCCAAAGAGACCGAGCTGAACCTGACCAACACCGCCGCCAGCATCGCACCGTTCGCTATCAAGGCCCCGGATGGCCGGCCGTTGGTGCGCTTGGAGCGCTTGGACGTCAGCGAGACCACGGTGGACCTGGCCAAACAGCAGGTGGTGGTCGGCAAGATCCGCAGCAATAAACTCGAGACCTGGGCGGCTCGCGAAGCGGATGGGCAACTGGACTGGCAAAAACTGTTCGCCAGCCAGCCGAGCAAACCGGCCAAGGCGCCGGAGCCTGCCACTGCACCAGCCACTGCCGACTCGCCAAAGCCTGCGCCCGTCGCCCCAAGCAAGCCCTGGCAAGTGCTGCTCAAGGATGTACAACTGCGCAACTACCAAGTGCACTTGGCCGACCGTCAGGCCAAACCAGCGGTAGCGCTGGAGCTGGGCCCGTTGAACATCGACGTGCAGAACTTCGATAGCCTCAACCAGAGCCCCTTTACCCTGAAGGTCGACACCGGCCTGGGCAAGCAGGGCAAGATCCAGGCGACCGGCACGGTCAACCTCAACCCGGTCAGCGCCAGGTTGAAGGTCAATACCAGGGACATCGACCTGCGAGTCGCACAGTCCTATATCAGCCCGTTTATCCGTCTGGAACTGCGTAGTGGCATGCTTGGCAGCGACCTCGACGTGAACCTGAAAAGCACCGATCCCCTGGCGCTGCAGGTCACCGGCCGCGCGCAGGTCGACCAGTTGCACACCCTGGACACCCTCAAGACCCGCGATTTCCTCAAATGGCAGCGACTGGTGCTGGAGGGTGTGAACTACCAACACGGCGACAGCCTGACGATCAACAAGGTCAACCTTCTGCAACCGTATGCGCGGTTCATGATCAACGATGATCGCACCACCAACGTCGACGACTTGCTGATCCCGCAGCCAGCCGACAGTGGCGCCAAATCGTCAGCCAAACCTGCCCCGAGCAAAGACAAGCCGCTGGGTATCCATATCGGGCAGATTGCGATCAACGACGGTTCGGCCAACTTCGCCGACTTCAGCCTCACCCCCAACTTCGCCACTGCGATCCAACAGCTCAATGGGCAGATCGGCACCATCGACAGTCGCCAGGCCAAGCCGGCGAGCGTTGACATCAAGGGCAAGGTGGACCGTTATGCACCGGTCACCATCAAAGGCAGCGTGAACCCGTTTGACCCGATGGCGGCGTTGGACATCGCCACCAGCTTCAAACGTGTCGAGTTGACCACGCTGACGCCTTACTCGGGCAAGTTCGCCGGCTTCCGCATCCGCAAGGGCCGCCTCAACCTTGACCTGCACTACGTGATCACCAAGGGCCAGTTGAAGGCTGAGAACAAAGTGGTGGTCGAGCAATTGCAACTGGGCGAAAAAGTCGACAGCGCCGATGCCGTGGACTTGCCGATTCGTCTGGCAATCGCCTTGCTCAAGGACAGCGATGGCAAGATCTCCATCGAACTGCCCGTATCCGGCGACCTGAATAACCCGCAATTCAGCGTGATGCCAATTGTGTGGCAAACCCTGCGCAATCTGGTGGTACGAGCGGCCACTGCGCCGTTCAAGTTTATTGGCGGGTTGGTCACCGGAGGCGGAGCGGAGGACCTGGGCAGCGTGTCGTTCGCGGCGGGCTCCAGCGAGTTGAACAAAGACGCCGAAGGCGCCCTGAACACCTTGGCCAAGGCGCTGAAAGAACGCCCTACTCTACGCCTGGAAATCGAAGGCACGGCCGCAGCTAGCAGCGACGGCCCATTCCTGGCGGCCCAGCGGCTGGAGCGGGAATACCAATACAACTACTACAAAATGCTGCAGCGCCGGGGCGAGAAAGTCCCGGCCCAGGCGTCCTTGCTGGAAGTCCCTGAGAGCGAAAAAGCACCCTTGCTCGAAGGTATTTACCGTACCCGCTTGAAACAGCAGCCTCCCGCAGAATGGAAGGACCTGAGCAGCAGTGAGCGCTCCGCCAAGTTGAAAGAGGGCGTCATCAGGTTCTGGAGTGGCAGTGACGTGCTGCTGCGCCAGTTGGGCCAGGACCGTGCAAGCACCATCAAGGACTACTTGGTAGATAAAGCGCAGCTGGAGGACGACCGGGTTTACTTCATTGACGCGCAACTGGGCCAAGCAGAGAAAGATGGTCGGGTGATAACGCAGATGCATCTGGACGCCGAGTAGGCGTCAACGCCAAGCCGCTACCGCACTGATTTCCCGCCCCAAATAGAACAGGCCCCGACACAGAAGTGCCGGGGCCTGTAATGACCACATCCGTGTGGTCGGTCGCATGAAAATTAGAGGTGCATTGAGTGGATATCTAACTCACTCGCCGCCGCCGCTAGTTCAGACGAGTTCTTGAGCGTTACTCTGCTTTCAGGCCATCGGCCGATACAGCTTTAACGCCTTTGATTTTCTTGGTGATGTTCACCGCGGTCGTTTTCTGTGCCTCGGTCACAGCGACCGAAGAGGACAGGGAAACTACACCCTTGTTGGTTTCGACTTTGATGTCGGTACCAGGAATGCCTTTCTCGGTTACCAGGTCAGCTTTGACTTTGGTGGTGATCCAGGTATCGGAGGTTGCGCCTTTGGCGTCAGCCGCTGCGCCTTTGGTTTTGTCGATGTTGTCTGCCTTGGTAGCGCCGCCAGCCAGCAGGCCGTCAGCAGAAACTGCGGTTACACCTTTGATTTTCTTGGTGATCGCTACGGCAGTTTCTTTCTGCGAGTCCGAAATGGCTGCGGTCGAAGACAGGGAAACCACACCTTTGTTGGTCTCAACCTTGATGTCCGACCCAGGAATGCCTTTTTCAGTCAGCAGATCGGATTTAACTTTGGTGGTGATCCAAGTATCCGAAACGCTTTCTTTTGCCTTGGTGGCCTCACCAGCCGCCAGGGTCATTGGAGCTTGGGAAGTCTGAGCAAAGGCCACGTTAGCACCCATGGCCAGGGTCAGAGCGGTGGCAGTAGCGAGAGCGAACTTCTTCATACGAGTAACTCCTGTTTTATTGAAAGTCTGCAGTGTGTGAACCTTGATGCTGCAGCGTTAACAGGGTTATTGCAGGCAGTGTGCCAAGTCTCGAACGCATATTAAATTCTTAAAAATCATGCACTTATAAAAATCTCCTAATTTCGGAATCGTGCAATTTGCATGAAGGCGATCGTGCCTGCGTGCAAGTTGCGGTTTCTTGGATTTACTAAGCGTCTGATTTTTCGACATTTTCCTTCAGGCATAAAAAAAGGACTCCGAAGAGTCCTCTTTTTCAGCGTGAAGTCTGGGGTAATTAAACGCCCGAAGCCTTGGCTGCTGCTACGTCCTTGATGGACAGCTTGATACGGCCGCGGTTGTCCACGTCCAATACCAGCACTTCCACTTCCTGGCCTTCTTTCAGAATGTCGGTCACTTTCTCAACGCGAGCGTCGCTCAGCATGGAGATGTGAACCAAACCGTCTTTGCCTGGCAGGATGTTGACGAATGCGCCGAAGTCGACGATGCGCTCAACCTTACCGACGTAGATCTTGCCGATCTCGGCTTCAGCGGTGATGCCCAGGACGCGCTGACGTGCAGCTTCTGCAGCTTCCTTGGTTTCGCCGAAGATCTTGATCGAGCCGTCGTCTTCGATGTCGATCGAAGCCTTGGTCTCTTCACAGATCGCACGAATGGTCGCGCCGCCTTTACCGATAACATCACGGATTTTGTCGGTGTCGATTTTCATCGCGATCATGGTCGGAGCATTTTCCGACAGTTCGGTACGGGACTGACCAATGATCTGGTTCATCTGACCGAGGATGTTCAGGCGCGCTTCCAGGGCTTGGCCCAGGGCGATTTCCATGATCTCTTCGGTGATGCCCTTGATCTTGATGTCCATCTGCAGCGCGGTAACACCTTTGGCGGTACCGGCTACTTTGAAGTCCATGTCGCCCAGGTGGTCTTCGTCACCCAGGATGTCGGTCAGGATGGCGAACTTCTCGCCTTCTTTAACCAGGCCCATGGCGATACCGGCCACCGGTGCCTTCATCGGCACACCAGCGTCCATCAGAGCCAGGGAAGCACCGCAGACCGAAGCCATGGAGCTGGAACCGTTGGACTCGGTGATTTCCGACACAACACGGATGGTGTACGGGAACACGTCAGCAGCAGGCAGCATGGCCTGGACCGAGCGACGGGCCAGACGGCCGTGACCGATTTCGCGACGACCAGCACCACCCATGCGACCACACTCGCCCACCGAGAACGGAGGGAAGTTGTAGTGCAGCATGAACGGGTCTTTTTTCTCGCCTTCCAGGGTATCCAGCAACTGTGCGTCACGGGCAGTACCCAGGGTGGCGACGACCAGGGCTTGGGTTTCGCCACGGGTGAACAGTGCCGAACCGTGAGTCTTCGGCAGAACGCCGACTTCGATGTTCAGCGGGCGTACGGTGCGAGTGTCGCGGCCGTCGATACGTGGCTTGCCGTTAACGATGTTTTCGCGAACGGTGCGGTATTCGATCTCACCGAAGGCTGCTTTGACTTCGCTGGAAGAAGGCTGGCCTTCTTCGCCGGACAGCTTGGCAACAACCTGATCCTTCAGCTCACCCAGGCGAGCGTAACGGTCGGCCTTGACGGTGATGGTGTAGGCGTCGGAGATCGCAGTGCCGAACTCGGAGCGGATAGCGCCCAGCAGTTCGGTGGCTTCGGCTTGCGGAGCCCAGGCCCAGGTAGGCTTGGCAGCTTCGGCAGCCAGTTCTTTAACAGCGTTGATCACAACCTGGAACTCGTCGTGAGCAAACAGTACGGCGCCCAGCATCTGGTCTTCGGTCAGCTCTTTGGCTTCCGATTCAACCATCAACACGGCTTCCGAAGTACCGGCAACGACCATGTCCAGGCTCGACGCTTTCAGTTGCTCGTAAGTCGGGTTCAGCAGGTAACCGGTGCTTTCGTGGAAAGCAACGCGGGCTGCGCCGATCGGGCCATCGAAAGGAATACCGGAGATGGCCAGGGCAGCCGAGGTACCGATCATCGCAGCGACGTCCGGATCGGTCTTCTTGCTGGTGGAAACGACGGTGCAGACAACCTGCACTTCGTTCATGAAGCCTTCTGGGAACAGCGGACGGATCGGACGGTCGATCAGTCGGGAAGTCAGGGTTTCTTTCTCGGAAGGACGACCTTCACGCTTGAAGAAACCGCCAGGGATCTTACCGGCAGCGTAAGTCTTTTCCTGGTAGTGGACAGAAAGAGGGAAGAAGCCTTTGCTTGGGTCGGCGTGCTTGGCGCCAACAACGGTCACCAATACGGTAACGTCGTCGTCAACGGTAACCAGCACTGCGCCGGAGGCTTGACGGGCGATACGGCCTGTCTCGAGGGTAACGGTCGACTGACCGAACTGGAATTTTTTGATAACCGGGTTCACGGTGTCCTACCTTCTTTGTGGCTCTTGGGGAACTTGTCTTCTTGCGAAATTCTTGGGCAATGTCGGGAATCGGCCCAACCCTTGTCCAGGGGTAAAACGTGTATCCAGATAAAACTTGAGGCTGGGAGCCTACCATGGGCCAGTGGGAATCCCACTGACACACGGCAGACAACCAACCTCTAGCGCAATCGCTGATTAGCGACGCAGACCCAGGCGACCGATCAGAGCCTGATAACGACCCAGATCCTTGCCTTTCAGGTAGTCCAGCAGCTTACGGCGCTGGTTTACCATGCGGATCAGACCACGACGGGAGTGGTGATCTTTACCGTTGGCCTTGAAGTGACCTTGCAGCTTGTTGATGTTGTGGGTCAGCAGTGCAACTTGCACTTCTGGCGAACCAGTGTCACCAACAGCTTGCTGATAGTCAGCTACGATTTGTGCTTTTTCTTGAACGTCGAGAGCCATGAGGCAATCCTTTTTTCAGGAAACCACCCAAAGGGCAGTCTCAACAGGCCAGGGACAAATCCCTGTATCTAAAAATGAGTGTTGACCGTGCCTGTTAACAGCCACACTCGTTCGGTCATTCTGACCGAATCAGTCGACGTGGCGCGATGCGCCCGTCTTCGCTCACTTCACCGATACCGATAAAGCGACCGTTATGATCCTGTACCCGCACCATGCCGAACTTCGGGGCATCCGGGGCGCGTACCGGCTGACCGTTAAGCCAGTAGAACGCGCTGTGCTCCGAAAAGTGCAGCAATGGCCAATCCAGCAAACCGCTGTCCGATGGCATCAGGAAGCGATCAATCGCTTCGTTGCCGCCTTCAGCGTGTACCGCTTCCAACTCTTCCAGCGTGACCGTCTGGGCCAGGCTGAAAGGTCCTGCCTGGGTGCGTCGCAGCTCTGCAACATACGCGCCGCAACCGAGCTGTTCACCAATATCTTCCACCAGGGTACGGATATAGGTGCCTTTGCTGCAGTCCACGGCCAGGCGTGCGGTGTCACCTTCACAGGCGAGCAATTCCAAGCGCGCAATAGTAACAGAACGCGGTTCGCGCTCCACTACTTCGCCCGCACGTGCCAGCTTGTAAAGGGGTTGCCCATCACGCTTGAGAGCTGAGTACATCGGCGGTATCTGACTGATTTGCCCACGAAAAGCAGGTAAAGCAGCTTCGATATCAGCACGACCAACGGTCACGTCGCGAACCTGCAAAACATCACCTTCGGCGTCTGCCGTGGTGGTGGTCTTGCCCAGTTGCATCAGGGTTTCGTAACCCTTGTCGGAGTCGAGCAGGTATTGCGAGAACTTGGTGGCCTCGCCAAAGCACAACGGCAGTACGCCGGTGGCCAGGGGATCGAGGCTGCCGGTATGTCCGGCCTTCTCGGCATTGAGCAACCAGCGAACCTTCTGCAATGCGGCATTGGAGGTAAAGCCAATGGGCTTGTCGAGCAGAATGATGCCGCTGACGTTGCGACGGATACGTTTGACCTGAGCCACCGCTTACTCCTTGGCGTCTTCAGGTGTGGATGGGTGCTGGCTGTCTTCAGCCACGGCGCGCTCGATCAGTGCCGACAGGTGCGCGCCACGCACGACGCTTTCGTCGTAGTGGAAGTGCAACTGGGGCACGCTGCGCAACTTCATTTCACGGGCCAACTGCATGCGCAGGAAACCTGCGGCCGAGTTGAGCACCTTGATGCTTTGCGCGATTTCTTCGCTGTTGTCCTGCCCCATCACGGTGATGAAGATCTTCGCATGACCCACGTCACGACTCACTTCAACGGCAGTGATGGTGACCAGGCCAACGCGCGGGTCTTTAACTTCGCGACGGATCAGTTGGGCCAGCTCGCGCTGCATCTGATCGCCGATACGCTGGGTACGGCTGTATTCTTTTGCCATGTCTTGTTACCTGTTACTGCCACACGGTGGAAACCCATGGGGTCTGAAAGCGGCAAACGCCCGGCCTGACAAAAGCCAGACCGGGCGTTGCGTTTAGAGTCCGTACGCTTTGCGGGGCATTTGCATGCCCACACACGGCGTGGCTCCGGAAGTGCGCGAGTTAGAGGCTGCGAGCAACCTGAACCTTCTCGTAGACTTCGATCTTGTCGCCAGCCTTGACGTCGTTGTAGCTCTTGACGCCGATACCGCATTCCATGCCGGCACGCACTTCGGAAGCGTCATCCTTGAAGCGGCGCAGGGATTCCAGCTCGCCTTCGAAGATAACGATGTCTTCACGCAGTACACGGATTGGACGGTTACGGTACACGGTACCTTCGATAACCATGCAACCGGCGATCGCACCAAATTTCGGCGAGCGGAACACGTCACGTACTTCGGCGATACCCAGGATGTTCTCGCGGACGTCGCTGCCAAGCATGCCGGTGAGGGCTTTCTTGACGTCTTCGATGATGTCGTAGATGACGTTGTAGTAACGCATGTCCAGGCCTTCCTGCTCGACAATCTTGCGAGCGCCAGCATCGGCACGCACGTTGAAGCCAAACAGTACAGCGTTGGAAGCCAGCGCCAGGTTGGCGTCGGATTCGGTGATACCACCGACACCGCCACCCACAACACGCACTTGCACTTCGTCGTTACCCAGGCCATTCAAGGCGCCGTTCAACGCTTCGAGGGAACCACGAACGTCAGATTTGAGGACGATATTAAGCGTCTTCTTCTCTGCCTGGCCCATGTTCTCGAAGATGTTTTCCAGCTTGCCGGCGTGAGCGCGAGCCAGTTTGACTTCGCGGAACTTGCCTTGGCGGAACAAAGCCACTTCACGGGCTTTCTTCTCGTCAGACAGCACGCTCATCTCGTCGCCGGCGTCCGGAGTACCGTCCAGGCCGAGGATCTCGACAGGGATGGAAGGACCGGCTTCCTTGATTGGCTTGCCGTTCTCGTCGAGCATGGCACGTACACGGCCATAGTTCGAACCGACCAGTACCATATCGCCTTGACGCAGAGTACCGTCTTGAACCAGTACGGTTGCAACCGGGCCACGACCTTTGTCGAGACGCGACTCAACCACAACACCACGACCTGGGGCCGACGGGGTTGCTTTCAGCTCAAGTACTTCAGCTTGCAGCAGGACAGCTTCGAGCAGTTCGTCCACGCCAGTACCGACTTTCGCCGAAACCGAAACGAACGGCGTATCACCGCCCCACTCTTCAGACGTCACGCCATGAACCGACAGTTCGCTACGGATGCGATCGAGATCGGCGCCCGGCTTGTCGATCTTGTTCACGGCAACAACCAGAGGAACACCAGCGGCTTTAGCGTGCTGGACAGCTTCAATGGTCTGCGGCATCACGCCGTCGTCCGCTGCAACAACCAGGATCACAATGTCAGTCGCCTTGGCACCACGGGCACGCATTGCGGTAAACGCGGCGTGACCAGGGGTGTCGAGGAAGGTGACCATGCCGCGCTCGGTTTCAACGTGGTACGCACCGATGTGCTGGGTGATACCACCGGCTTCGCCAGCAGCTACCTTGGCACGACGGATGTAGTCGAGCAGCGAAGTCTTACCATGGTCAACGTGGCCCATTACGGTCACGACTGGCGCACGGGAGAACGTCTCACCTTCAAACTTCAGGGACTCTGCCAGGGAATCTTCCAGGGCGGTGTCGCTGACCAGGGTCACTTTGTGGCCCAGTTCTTCGGCTACCAGTTGAGCAGTTTCCTGATCAAGCACCTGGTTGATGGTCGCTGGAGTACCCAGTTTGAACATGAACTTGATGATTTCAGCTGCCTTGACCGACATCTGGTTGGCAAGGTCGCCAACAGTGATGGTCTCGCCGATCTGCACATCACGCACGACAGGGCCGGTTGGGCTCTGGAAACCGTGGGCGTTGCGTTTCTTCAGCTTGGCCTTGCCACGACCACCACGACGGAAGCTATCGCTTTCTTCGTCGGTAGTACGTGGGGCAACGCGTGGAGCAGGCGCTTTCTCTTTGACCGAAGCACGATGCGGAGCGTTTTTACGCTCGCCATCGCCACCACCACCGCGACGATTGTTATCGTCGGCACGTGGTTTATCCGGACGACGAGGTTCGTCACGCTTGCGGGCATCAGCTGCAGGCGCTGGTGCTGCGGCAGCCGGAGCAGCCTCACGCACAGCCTCTACAGGAGCGCTAGGCGCGGCGACTGCTTCAGTGGAAGCAGTTTGCGCAGCAGCAGGCTGGCGACGCGCTTCTTCTTCAGCGCGACGCTTGGCTTCTTCTTCAGCCTTCTGACGTGCAGCATTTTCTACTGCGCGACGTTCTTCCAGTTCGCGTTTGCGCTCGGCTTCAATTTCTTCCGGGCTGCGCTGTACGAAGACTTTCTTCTTACGTACTTCAACGCTGATGCTCTTGCTACCCGCAACACGCAGGGTGCTGGTGGTTTTGCGCTGCAATGTAATCTTGCGCGGTTCTTCCACTTTCGCCTTGTGGCTGCTCTTCAAGTGAGTCAGCAAAGACTGCTTCTCACTATCGCTCACACCTTCATCGGCGGCGGTGTGCGGCAGACCTGCCTCACGCATCTGCTGCAACAGGCGCTCTACCGGTGTTTTGACCTCATCGGCCAGTTGTTTCACCGTGACTTGCGTCATGCACTTCTCTCCTCAGGCCGCGCCTAATTACTCGAACCAATGGGCTCGGGCGGCCATGATCAACTTGCCGGCACGATCATCGTCAATGCCGTCGATGTCGAGCAGATCGTCAATAGACTGCTCGGCCAGGTCTTCGCGGGTAATTACGCCGCGCACCGCCAGTTCCATCGCCAAATCCTTGTCCATACCCTCAAGCGAGAGCAGGTCTTCGGCCGGATGGGCGTCTGCCAGCTTTTCCTCAGTAGCGATGGCTTTAGTCAACAAACGATCCTTGGCCCGAGCGCGAAGCTCGTTGACGGTGTCTTCGTCAAAGCCGTCGATGTTGAGCATTTCTTCCAACGGTACGTAGGCAATCTCTTCCAGGCTGGTAAAGCCTTCATCTACCAGCACCTGCGCCAGGTCTTCGTCGACTTCCAACTCGTCGATGAAGTTGCGCAGGATGTCACCGGTTTCAGCTTGCTGCTTAGCCTGGATGTCCGATTCGGTCATCACGTTCAGGGTCCAGCCGGTCAACTGGCTGGCCAGACGCACGTTCTGACCACCACGACCAATGGCCTGAGCCAGATTGTCTGCGCCAACGGCGATGTCCATTGCATGGGCATCTTCGTCAACGATAATTGCCGCCACTTCAGCCGGCGACATGGCATTGATCACGAACTGCGCCGGGTTATCGTCCCATAGGACGATGTCCACGCGCTCACCGCCCAATTCGCCCGACACTGCCTGGACGCGCGAACCGCGCATACCGATGCAAGCGCCTTGCGGGTCGATGCGTTTGTCCTTGGAGCGGACCGCGATCTTGGCACGTGAACCCGGGTCGCGGGACGCAGCCATGACTTCGATCAGGCCTTCGGCAATTTCCGGCACCTCGATACGGAACAGCTCAATCAGCATTTCCGGCGCAGTACGCGACAGGATCAACTGAGGGCCACGGTTCTCGGTGCGGATTTCCTTGAGCAGCGCACGCAAACGCACGCCGACACGGAAGGTTTCGCGAGAGATGATGTCTTCGCGGGCCAGCAACGCTTCGGCGTTATTGCCCAGGTCGACGATCACATTGTCGCGGGTAACTTTTTTCACGGTGCCGGAGATGATTTCACCCAGGCGCTCGCGATAGGCGTCAACGACTTGAGCGCGCTCGGCTTCACGAACCTTCTGCACGATGACCTGCTTGGCGGTCTGTGCAGCGATACGGCCGAACTCGATGGATTCGATCTTTTCTTCGACGACATCACCGACCTGGGCGCCTGGGTGCGTTTCAGCAACCTTGCTCGGCCAGGTTTCGATGGCCGGATCATCAAGATCGGCTTCTTCAACGACCGTCCAGCGACGGAAAGTTTCATAGGCACCAGTGTGGCGGTTGATTTCCACACGCAGATCAACTTCGTCTTCAAAACGCTTTTTGGTAGCAGTGGCCAGGGCCAGCTCCAGCGCTTCAAAAATCACGTTTGCCGGTACACCCTTTTCATTGGATACCGACTCAACAACCAGCAGTACTTCTTTGCTCATCGTACGCCTCGCCTTTCGCAAGCCATTGGATCCGCGGGATCCGCGTCTCAGTCAAAACTGGGAATAATGTTGGCCTTGTCGATCATATCGATCGGCAACAGGAACTCATGGTCTTCTACCTGCACCACTACATCCTGTTCTTCTACACCGCGCAGAAGGCCCTGAAAGTTGCGACGCCCTTCGAACGGGGATCGCAGCTTGATCTTCACTTGTTCACCGGCAAATTTTGCAAACTGATCAATAGTGAACAGTGGGCGTTCCATGCCTGGCGAGGAAACTTCGAGGGTGTATTCAACGGAGATAGGATCTTCAACATCCAGAACACCGCTGATCTGACGGCTGACAATGGCACAATCGTCCACCAGCACACCGCCCTCTTTATCGATATAAACGCGCAACATTGAGTGGCGACCTTGAGCCGAAAACTCAATACCCCAGCATTCATAGCCTAGGGCCACGACCACCGGGGCCAACAAGGCCTGCAACTCTTCTAGCTTGCTCGACACCTGAACCCCCTCGTGCATGTATGTGCATGCTGTGCAAAATAAAAAAATGGGCGAAACGCCCATCCTTGAAACGCCGTCGAACAGCGGCGTTGAAAGTGTCCAGCTAACAAAAAGCCCCTTAAAAGGGGCTCCGCTAAAACTGGTTGCGGGGGCCGGATTTGAACCGACGACCTTCGGGTTATGAGCCCGACGAGCTACCAGACTGCTCCACCCCGCGACAAAGCTGGGGCGGAAGTATACGACCGATCCCTTACAGGGTCAATGTAACCTTCCACCTACAAGAAAGCCCGCAACAGCGGGCTCTCCTGATAATTGGTACCGAGAAGGGGACTCGAACCCCTACACCCTATGGGCACAACCACCTCAAGGTTGCGTGTCTACCAATTCCACCACCTCGGCAATACAGCGCTTACAACACTTCTTACTTCTGCTCTTGAGCTGGAGGTACGTCAGTCGCTGGAGTAGCCGACTTTTGCTCTTGAAGCACCGGGACATCATCAGAAGCCGGTTTTGCTTTTGGCACTTCCAACACCGCTGGGTTTGGCAAACCTACTTGAGTCAGCGCATGAGCTTTCTCTTTAGCAAAGTAACCTAACCCTAAGCTGGTTATGAAGAAACCGGCGGCAAGTATAGCAGTAAACTTACTAAGAAAGGTAGAGGTACCTTGGCTTCCGAACACAGTATTTGAAGCACCTGCACCGAAAGACGCACCAGCATCCGCACCTTTACCCTGTTGCAACAAAACCAGGGCAACTACGCCCAAGGCAGCCAACAGATGAAAAACGACTACGACTGTTTCCAGCATTTTTTCAGTTTCCCGCGGCGCGACAAATCGCACCGAACTCATCTGCATTCAGGGAAGCTCCACCAATGAGCCCCCCATCGATATCCGGCATGCCGAACAGTTCGACCGCATTGGCCGCCTTCACGCTGCCGCCGTATAGAAGCCGCACACCTTGTGCGACGTCAGAATTCTCTGCCGCTAACTGAGCGCGGATGGCTGCGTGCACATCCTGCGCCTGTTGCGGTGTAGCAGTCAGCCCGGTACCAATGGCCCAGACCGGCTCGTAAGCAATTACCGCCTTTGCGAACGCACCAACACCCAGCTCCTCGATGATGCTGCCAAGCTGACGCGAGACAACCTCAAGAGTCTTGCCCGATTCACGCTGCTCAAGGGTCTCCCCAATACACAACACCGGAATCAAGCCACAAGCCTGTGCCGCTGCGAACTTGCGATTGAGCGTCCCATCACGCTCGCCCATCATCTGACGGCGCTCGGAGTGCCCGACAAGCACATAGGAACAACCCGCATCAACCAACTGACTCGGTGCAATCTCACCGGTCAACGCACCTTGCATGGCTTCCACCGCAGAATTCTGCGCGCCGACCTGAATCGACTTACCTTTCAAGCCATCAACCACTTGGGTGATATGCAAGCAAGGCGGGAACACCGCGATATCAGCACCGCTAGGCAAGGCCAAGTGACGAAGGCCATTGATCAGCTCAGCGACACTGGCGCGGGTACCGTGCATCTTCCAGTTACCAGCTACCATAGTGCGACGCATGCTGTACCTCGTCGGTCAAAGTGGGCGCAGATGTTACCCAACCACATCATCACTGGCAAGCCGAATTCAGGCGCAAACTTCAGTTACCAGTTTTGCCAGGTCCTCGGCATGGCCGCGAACCTGTATTTCGTCGTCACCTTCGACCATAACGCGCACCAAAGGCTCTGTGCCAGACTTGCGCAGCAATACCCGTCCACGACCAGCCATTGCCAGGGTCGCGCGTTCGCAAGCCTCTTTGACAGCAGGGTGCTCGATCGGGTTTTCCCCGCCTGCGAAACGCACGTTAAGCAATACTTGCGGGCATTTGCGCAAAGCCTGACGCGCCTGAGCCAGGCTCTCTTCGCGGCGACGTAAAGCCAATAGCACCTGCAACGCCGCAATAATCGCGTCACCGGTGGTAGTGTGTTGGAAGCACACCACGTGCCCGGAGTTCTCACCACCTACCTGCCAGTTACGCTCCAGCAGTTCGGCGATCACATACCGGTCACCGACATTGGCGCGAACAAAAGGAATACCCAGGTCTGCCAACGCCAGCTCAAGCCCAAGGTTGCTCATCAGCGTACCGACGACACCGCCTTGCAGCTTGTTACGTTCATGCAGGTCGCGGGCAATGATGAACAACAGATCATCGCCATCGACCACGGCACCCGTGTGGTCAACCATCAGCACGCGGTCGCCGTCACCGTCGAAGGCAATCCCGAGGTCGGCATGCTCTGCCAGGACAGCTGCTTGCAACTGCTCCATATGGGTGGAGCCGCAGTTTTCGTTGATGTTCAATCCGTTGGGCTGAGCCGAAAGCACTGTCACGTCTGCGCCCAGCTCCTTGAATACGCTTGGCGCGACTTTGTAGGTCGCACCATGGGCGCAGTCGACGACAATCTTCAGGCCGGCAAAATTGGTACTGGTTGGCACACTGCTCTTGCAGAACTCGATATAACGACCGGATGCGTCATTGATGCGCGACACCTTGCCCAGCTTACTGGACTCGACCACGGTCATCGGCGCATCCAACAGCTCTTCGATCATCAGCTCAATCTCATCCGGCAACTTGGTGCCCTGACCGGAGAAAAACTTGATGCCGTTGTCGTCATGTGGATTGTGCGAAGCACTGATCACAATACCGGCCTCAGCGTGAAAGGTACGCGTCAGGTATGCAATCGCGGGCGTCGGCATTGGCCCCAGCAACATCACATCGGCGCCTGCGGCGGATAAGCCGGCCTCAAGCGCTGATTCAAACATGTACCCCGAAATTCGGGTGTCCTTGCCCACCAGGATGCGGCACGCCCCCATGCTGCGGAACGCCATACCCGCCGCCCATCCAAGCTTGAGCATGAAATCAGGAGTAATCGGAAACTCGCCGACCCGACCACGGATACCGTCGGTGCCAAAGTATTTTTTAGTCATAAGTGCTCCATCATTCTTATTCGGCTGATTCCACAGCTGCAATCATGCGCACCACATCCAGGGTCTCAGCAACGTCATGCACACGCAAGATGCGCGCACCCTTGGTCACCGCAAGCGCCGCCAGTGCAAGACCGCCGTACAACCGCTCACCCACCGGGCGATTCAATGCCAGCCCTATCATGCTCTTGCGCGAAACACCGACCAACAGGGGCCGACCAAGGGCATGCAAGGACTCCATGTGTTTGAACAAACTCAAATTGTGTTGCAGGGTCTTGGCGAAACCAAACCCCGGATCAAGGATGATCCTTTCCGGCGCAATACCTACCGCAGCGCATTGGGCAACCCGTTCGGAGAGAAAACCACTCACCTCACCAACCAAGTCATCATAGTGCGGGCTGTCCTGCATATTGCCGGGCTCACCCAGCATATGCATCAAACACACCGGCAAACCGGTAGCTGCAGCTGCATCCAGAGCGCCGTCGCGCCGCAGGGAGCGCACATCATTGATCAAGCCGGCCCCCAATCGCGCAGTCTCACGCATTACGGCCGGGGTAGAGGTATCCACCGAAATGATCACATCCAACTCTCGAGCGATGCGCTCGACAATCGGCGCCACGCGCTCCAACTCCTCCAGAGGGGAAACAACACGAGCACCAGGCCGCGTCGATTCACCGCCCACATCAATCAAGGTCGCACCGGCCGCCACCATGGCTTCTGCGTGACGCAATGCAGCATCAAGCTGGCTGAAGCGGCCACCATCGGAAAAGGAGTCAGGGGTTACATTAAGAATGCCCATAACATGTGTATGGGCCAAATCAAGAACCCGGTTGCCGCAAGGCAACCGGGGGGAGGACGAAGCAAAAGTCATTTCAAACCTTAATGGTCAGCTGCCGGGCCACCGATTGGGGTTTCAGGACGTTCGTTCTGAACCACTGGCGGAGTGCCAGAGGTGCCCGAGCCGCCTTCCCAATCGCGTGGCTCACGAGGCGTTCGACCGGCCATAATATCGTCGATCTGGTCCGCATCGATGGTCTCGTACTTCATCAGCGCATCAGCCATTGCATCCAGCTTGTCGCGATTATCGGTCAGAATCTGCTTGGCCGTACCGTAGCACTGGTCAATGATACTGCGCACTTCAGAGTCGATCAGCTTGGCTGTCTCACCGGAGAAACTGGCGTTTTGACCACCGCCGCCACGCCCCAGGAATACTTCACCTTCTTCCTCGGCGTACATCAAAGGACCGAGTTTTTCCGACAAGCCCCACTTGGTCACCATGTTTCGCGCAATTTGGCTGGCGCGCATGATGTCGTTGGAAGCCCCAGTGGTCACACCGTCGAAGCCCAAGGTCATCTCTTCAGCGATTCGACCACCGTACAGCGAGCAGATCTGGCTGATCAGCGCACGCTTGGAGAGGCTGTAACGATCCTCTTCCGGCAGGAACATGGTGACACCCAACGCACGACCACGAGGAATGATCGACACTTTGTAGACCGGGTCATGCTCAGGCACGACGCGCCCCACGATGGCGTGACCCGCTTCGTGATACGCAGTGTTCTGCTTCTCTTTTTCGGACATGACCATGGATTTGCGCTCAGCGC
This sequence comes from Pseudomonas sp. B14(2022), assembly GCF_012030485.1. Taxonomy (NCBI): domain Bacteria; kingdom Pseudomonadati; phylum Pseudomonadota; class Gammaproteobacteria; order Pseudomonadales; family Pseudomonadaceae; genus Pseudomonas; species Pseudomonas sp. B14(2022). The sequence continues at coordinate 77,493 of NZ_JAAUVM010000018.1, read as the reverse complement.
CCATCATGATCTTGTCTTTCGCCAGCTCGAACTCTTTCATTTCAACGATGCGCTTGCCGGTACGGGCTGCAAACAGCGAAGCCTCGTTCACCAGGTTGGCCAAATCAGCACCCGAGAACCCCGGGGTACCACGGGCAATCACAGCCGGTGCAACGTCGTCGCCCATCGGCACTTTGCGCATGTGCACTTTCAGGATTTGTTCGCGCCCACGGATGTCCGGCAAGCCAACCACGACCTGACGGTCAAAACGGCCTGGACGCAACAACGCAGGATCGAGCACGTCCGGACGGTTGGTCGCCGCGATGACGATGATGCCGTCATTCATTTCGAAACCATCCATCTCGACCAGCAACTGGTTAAGGGTCTGCTCACGCTCATCATGACCACCGCCCATGCCAGCACCACGATGGCGACCAACGGCGTCGATTTCATCGATGAAGATGATGCATGGCGCATGCTTCTTGGCCTGTTCGAACATATCGCGAACTCGGCTCGCACCGACACCGACGAACATTTCGACGAAGTCAGAACCGGAAATGGTGAAGAACGGTACCTTGGCTTCGCCGGCAATCGCCTTGGCCAGCAAGGTTTTACCGGTACCTGGAGGGCCGACCATCAGCACGCCGCGAGGAATACGGCCACCCAGGCGCTGGAATTTGCCTGGATCGCGCAAGAACTCAACCAACTCGCCGACTTCTTCCTTGGCTTCATCGCAACCCGCTACGTCAGCCAGGGTGGTCTTCACCTGGTCTTCAGAGAGCAGGCGCGCCTTGCTCTTGCCGAAGCTCATCGGTCCGCCCTTGCCTCCCGCACCGCCCTGCATCTGGCGCATGAAGAACATGAACACGGCAATGATCACTAGGATCGGGAAGCTTGCCACCAGGAGTTGAGTCCAGATGCTCTGCTGCTCAGGCTGCTTGCCTTCGACAACCACGTGGTTATCCACCAGGTCACCGATCAGGCCGTTGTCCTGGATTGCCGGACGAATGGTCTTGAAGCTGTCGCCATCGTTGCGTTTGCCGGTGATCACGTAGCCATCAACCGCTACGCGCTCGACCTTGCCATCCTTAACTTGCTGGATGAAGTCGGAATAGTTGAGGGTCTGCGGCTCGTTAGGGCTGGAGAAGTTGTTCATCACCGTCACGAGGACAGCCGCGATGATCAACCACAGGATCAGATTCTTTGCCATATCGTTCAATTAACTACCCTCTGAAGCAAGCTCCGCTACTGGCGCGCGCTTCGCATGATATTCACCGGCCTAACTTACTACATTACCTACAACTCTGGCAGGCGCCGTCTGTAACCCTTTGTGAAACTTTGACTACACAATATTCGTAAAGCTTCGTGACGAAAGCGATATAAAAAAACCTATCGCCCTCCTCGAATTCCTCAAAAACGCTCTTCACTCTCCGCGCCTTCGACACCGCGGAAGCCGCGGCACAGCAGATATTGCTCTCTGGACCTGTCCCGGGAAGAGTCAGGTTTACGCGTCTGCACCTTGTCGAACAACTTGCGGATGTTCTTGTGGTACTCGTCGAAACCCTCTCCCTGGAACACCTTCACCAGGAAATCGCCACCGGGACGCAACACCCGACCCGCCAAATCCAGCGCCAACTCGCAAAGGAACATGGCCCGGGGCATATCAACGGCCGGTAATCCACTCATATTGGGGGCCATGTCGGAAATCACAAGGTCTACCTGCGAATTTCCCACAGCCTCAAGGATCTGGGCGAGCACCGTGTCCTGGGTAAAATCGCCATGAACAAAGGTCACGTCCGGGATGCTGTCCATCTCCAGGATGTCGGAAGCGATCAGGCGACCTTGGCCACCAATCAGACGACTGGTCACCTGGGACCAACCACCAGGGGCCGCGCCAAGATCGATAACGCTCATGCCTGGGCGAATCAGCTTGTCCTTGTCCTGGATCTCCAACAGCTTGTAGCTGGCCCGGGAACGATAGCCATCCTTTTGCGCCTTTTTGACGTAAGGATCGTTGAAATGCTCTTGCAGCCACTTAAGGCTAGTTTTGGAACGGGCCACGGGCCACCTCGAAAATAAAACGGGTCGTGATTAACTGGGCGGTCCCGGACTCGCTCGGGTAAACTGGCCGCCGCTTTTTACAAGATCAGACGCAGGGGTCAGATTATGCCGCTCACTCAAGAGCAGAAGAAACAGTACAAATCCATTGGCCACCATCTGAAACCAGTTCTGATTGTGGCAGACAACGGTTTGACTGAAGGTGTGTTAGCCGAACTTGAACGCGCACTGGGCGATCACGAACTGATCAAGATCAAGGTCAACATCCTTGACCGCGAAGCGCGCCTGGCCGCCATTGCAGAACTGTGCAAGGTTGGCAAAGCAGACCTGGTTCAGGTCATCGGCAAGATGGCGCTGCTGTATCGCAAGAACTTCAGCGTCAACAAGCAACTGTCGAACGTACACCGCTTCAAGTAACACAAAGGGTCACGGGCGTGCTTCGCGCGCCCCGCCACTCCATCCTGGAGCAGGCTGTATAACCAGCACCAGGCCGGAGAACCCTAGCACAAGATAGCTGAATAGCTGCCAGCGCAACGCTTCCGGCAGCCAGACATGCACAATGCAATACATTGCACATGCATACAGCGCCATCAACAGCAGTTGGCCGCGAATATCCCGCCACAAACTCTCCAAGCCTTCAGCCTTGACCAGCACCAACGCCTGAAGCGCTACGCACGCCGCCGCGAATCCCACCAGCAGCGCACTCAATAATCCATCGATCTCATCGATCAGCAGCGGGGCCAGGCCAATCAGGCCCAGCGCCGGCAATACACCAATATGCAATAGCCACACACCACCCACCCAAAGCATCTGGGCAAGCTGCCAAAGCATGGCGCCCGCACGAAGCGGGCGCCGCCTTTCAGACGTGACGAACTTCAACAATCTCGTACTCGATCACACCGCCGGGCGTTTTGACAGACACCACATCACCCTCCTCCTTGGCGATCAAGGCACGGGCCAGTGGTGAGCCGACGGAGATTTTGCCGAGTTTGAAGTCAGCCTCGTCCTCTCCCACGATGTGGTAGACCACGCTCTCGTCAGTCTCAACGTTGGCGATCTCCACGGTGGTACCGAAAATCACCTTGCCAGTGTGCGGAATAGTCGTGACGTCGATGATCACCGCATTCTGCATACGGCCTTCGATATCACGGATCCGCGCCTCGACCATACCCTGCTGCTCACGAGCAGCGTGGTATTCGGCGTTTTCCTTCAAGTCACCCAGCTCGCGGGCCGTACCGATGTCCTGGCTCAGCTTTGGACGTACGACCTTGGTCAGATGGGCGTGCTCCTCTTCCAGGGCCTTGGCGCCTTGGACAGTCATTGGGTATTTGATCATGCCTTCAATCCTGCGTGTAGATCCTGCAAGCGGCGCACGGTCTTTTCCGGACCGAACTTGAGCGCTTCGCAGATAGCTTCGCCAGCAGCAATAGTGGTGGTGCAGTAGATCTTGTGCTGCAAGGCATTACGGCGAATGGAGTAGGAATCCGCGATCGACTGGCGACCTTCGGTGGTGTTGATAATCAGCGTGACTTCGTCATTCTTGATCATGTCGACCACATGCGGACGGCCTTCCGTCACCTTGTTCACGCGGCGCACTTTCAGGCCAGCCGCTTCGATCAGCTTGGCCGTCCCGGCAGTTGCCACGATTTCAAAGCCCAAGTTGATCAGATCACGGGCCACGCCTGCAACCAGCGGCTTATCATCATCACGCACGCTGATAAACGCAGTACCGCCGGTCGGCAGCACTTCGCTGGCGCCCATCTGAGCCTTGGCGAATGCTTCACCGAAGGTATCGCCCACGCCCATCACTTCACCGGTGGACTTCATCTCTGGGCCCAGGATCGGGTCCACACCAGGGAATTTGGCAAATGGGAACACTGCCTCTTTCACACTGTAGAAGTTCGGAATAATTTCCTTGGTGAAGCCAATTTCCTTCAGGGTCTTACCCGCCATCACACGCGCAGCGATCATGGCCAGGGACACGCCAATGCACTTGGAAACGAACGGCACGGTACGCGAAGCACGCGGATTGACTTCAATGACGTAGATGTCTTCGCCTTGCAGCGCCAACTGCACGTTCATCAGGCCGACAACACCCAACTCCAAGGCCATTTTCTTGACCTGTTCGCGCATCTCGTCCTGGATATGTGCAGGCAACGAGTAAGGCGGCAGCGAGCATGCGGAGTCACCGGAGTGAACGCCCGCCTGTTCGATGTGCTGCATGATCGCGCCGATGACCACGTCGGTACCGTCGCAAACCGCATCCACGTCCATTTCGATGGCGCAGTTGAGGAAGTGGTCCAGCAGCACCGGGCTGTCGTTGGACACTTTTACTGCATCACGCAGGTAACGCTTGAGCTCTTCTTCTTCGTAGACGATTTCCATCGCACGGCCGCCCAGCACGTAGGACGGACGCACCACCAGCGGGTAGCCGATCTTGCTGGCGGCGCGGATGGCTTCGTCTTCGCTGCGCACGGTAGCGTTTGGCGGCTGACGCAGGTTCAGGCGTTCAACCATTTGCTGGAAACGCTCACGGTCTTCGGCACGGTCGATGGCGTCAGGGCTGGTGCCGATAATTGGTACGCCAGCGGCTTCCAGGGCACGCGCCAGTTTCAGCGGGGTTTGGCCGCCATACTGGACGATCACGCCTTTTGGCTTCTCGACGCGGCAGATTTCCAGCACGTCTTCCAGCGTTACCGGCTCGAAGTACAGACGGTCGGAAGTGTCGTAGTCAGTGGAAACAGTTTCCGGGTTGCAGTTGACCATGATGGTCTCGTACCCGTCTTCGCGAAGCGCAAGGGCGGCGTGTACGCAGCAATAGTCGAATTCGATGCCCTGGCCGATACGGTTCGGACCACCGCCCAGGATGATAATCTTGTCGCGGCCCGACGGCGCAGCTTCGCACTCTTCCTCGTAGGTGGAGTACAGGTACGCAGTGTCGGTGGCGAACTCGGCAGCACAGGTGTCAACGCGCTTGTAGACCGGGAAAATATCCAGCTTGTGGCGATGCGTGCGCAGGTTCTTCTCGGTCACACCCAGCAGCTTGGCCAGACGCTGGTCGGAGAAGCCTTTACGCTTGAGGCGGAACATCAGGTCGCGGTCGATAGACGACAGACCGAGGGTCTTGACCTTCTCTTCTTCCTTGATCAGATCTTCGATCTGCACCAGGAACCACGGATCGATCATGTTCATGCCGAAGATGTCTTCGACGGTCATGCCGGCACGGAAAGCATCGGCCACGTACCAGATGCGCTCGGCGCCCGGCACGGTCAGCTCTCGCTTGAGGATGCTCATGCTTTCCGGATTGCCCAGGTCAAGCTTCTCGTCCAGGCCGCAAACCCCCACTTCCAGGCCACGCAGGGCTTTCTGCAGGGACTCCTGGAAAGTCCGGCCAATGGCCATGACCTCACCCACGGACTTCATCTGAGTGGTCAGACGCGCGTCGGCTTTCGGGAATTTCTCGAAAGCAAAACGCGGCAGCTTGGTGACAACGTAGTCGATAGACGGCTCGAAAGACGCAGGCGTCGCGCCGCCCGTGATTTCGTTTTGCAGTTCGTCCAAGGTGTAGCCGATAGCCAGCTTGGCAGCGATACGCGCAATCGGGAAGCCGGTAGCTTTCGATGCCAGCGCCGAAGAACGCGATACACGCGGGTTCATCTCGATCACGACCATGCGGCCTGTGTCCGGGCAGATGCCGAACTGAACGTTGGAACCACCGGTTTCAACGCCGATCTCACGCAATACCGCCAACGAGGCGTTACGCATGATCTGGTATTCCTTGTCCGTCAGGGTCTGCGCCGGAGCAACGGTGATCGAGTCGCCGGTGTGCACGCCCATCGGGTCGAAGTTTTCGATGGAGCAGACGATGATGCAGTTGTCCTTTTTGTCGCGGACAACCTCCATCTCATACTCTTTCCAGCCGATCAGGGATTCGTCGATCAGCAGCTCTTTGGTCGGCGACAGATCCAGGCCACGCGCGCAGATTTCTTCGAACTCTTCACGGTTGTAAGCAATGCCACCACCGGTGCCGCCCATGGTGAAGGACGGACGGATAATGCACGGGAAGCCCAGCTTTTCGAGAACTGCGTTGGCCTCCTCCATACTGTGGGCGATACCCGAGCGCGGGCAGTCAAGGCCGATGGACTTCATCGCCTTGTCGAAGCGCGAACGGTCTTCAGCCTTGTCGATGGTGTCAGCGTTGGCGCCGATCATCTCTACACCGAACTTTTCCAGGACGCCTTCGCGCTCCAGGTCCAAGGCGCAGTTCAGCGCAGTCTGGCCGCCCATGGTCGGCAGCAGTGCGTCTGGACGCTCTTTCTCGATGATCTTGGCAACAGTCTGCCACTTGATCGGCTCGATGTAGGTGGCGTCGGCCATGTCCGGATCGGTCATGATGGTAGCCGGGTTGGAGTTCACCAGGATGACGCGGTAACCCTCTTCGCGCAGGGCTTTACAGGCCTGGGCGCCGGAGTAGTCGAATTCGCAGGCCTGGCCGATCACGATCGGGCCAGCGCCGAGAATCAGGATGCTTTTTATGTCTGTACGTTTTGGCATGGGTTTGTCACTCAAATCCGCAGGTCAGTCGGCAAGCCGTCTTGAACAATCTTCGAAGAGCCTGCGGGGGCCGCCAAGGTAGGGGCCGCCCGCAGGCAGCTCAGTCAGCGTCGCTTGGCCATCTCATTGATGAAACGGTCGAACAGCGGCGCTACGTCGTTCGGGCCCGGGCTTGCTTCAGGATGGCCCTGGAAGCTGAACGCGCTCTTGTCAGTGCGCTCGATGCCCTGCAGGGAACCGTCGAACAACGACTTGTGAATCGCGCGGACATTGCTCGGCAAGGTCGCTTCATCCACCGCAAAACCGTGGTTCTGGCTGGTGATCATCACAACGCCAGTGTCCAGGTCTTGCACAGGGTGGTTGGCGCCGTGATGGCCATGACCCATTTTCAGGGTCTTGGCGCCGGAGGCCAGCGCCAGCAACTGGTGACCAAGGCAAATACCGAACACCGGAATCTCGGTCTCCAGCACTTCCTTGATGGCCTGGATGGCGTAGTCGCAAGGCTCCGGGTCACCCGGGCCGTTGGAAAGGAATACACCGTCCGGTTGCAGGGCAAGCACGTCGCTGGCTGGGGTTTGCGCCGGCACCACGGTCACGCGGCACCCACGCTCGACCAGCATACGCAGGATGTTGTACTTGACGCCGTAGTCGTATGCGACCACGTGATACGGCAGGTCAGCCACTTCGATAGTTTCGTGGCTGTCGGTCTTCAAGTCCCAGACGGTGGAGCGCCACTCGTACTGTTCCTTGGTGCTGACGACTTTCGCCAGGTCCATGCCTTTCAGGCCAGGGAAGCCTTGCGCTGCTGCAATCGCTGCTGCTTCGGAAATATTGTCACCGACCATGATGCAGCCGTTCTGCGAGCCCTTTTCACGCAGGATGCGAGTCAGGCGGCGCGTATCGATACCGGCGATCGCCACAACGTTGTTGGCTTTCAGGTAATCGGACAGCGACATCGTGTTACGCCAGTTGCTCGCAACCAGTGGTAGATCACGAATGACCAGACCCGCCGACCAGACACGATCAGACTCAACGTCTTCCGGCGTAGTACCGGTGTTGCCGATATGCGGATAGGTCAGGGTAACGATCTGTTGGGCGTAGGAAGGATCGGTAAGGATTTCCTGATAGCCTGTCATGGCGGTGTTAAACACCACCTCTCCAACGGTTTGACCGTCGGCTCCAATGGCTTCGCCGCGAAAAATGCTGCCATCAGCAAGGGCGAGTATGGCTGGCTTAGTCAAGAAGACCTCCCGTAAATAAAGCCTGAAAGGGCGATCGCAGGTTGTAAAAAAGCGGAGTGACGTATGGACACGTCACCCCGCTTCTTCACTGAATTATTCTGCGCGCTTTTAGTGGACACACTAAAGCTGTAGCTTACAGAAAAAGGCTTTTTTGGTCCACCGCTAATGAGCCTTAAAGGCAGGAGAATGCGACAGGACGTCGCTTAGCGGGTAAAAACGGGGCCTTAGGATAATCCTGGGGCCCCGTTTTAGCTACTGATTAGTGCAGATCCAACACATCGCGCATGTCGTACAGACCGGGCTCGCGACCTTCCAACCAGAGCGCAGCGCGCACCGCGCCCTTGGCGAATGTCATCCGACTGGAAGCCTTGTGAGTGATTTCCAGGCGCTCACCCTCGGTAGCAAACAATACCGTGTGGTCGCCCACAACATCACCGCCGCGGACGGTCGCAAAACCAATGGTTTCACGCGCACGCGCTCCGGTATGCCCTTCGCGACCGTAAACCGCCACCTTGGACAGGTCCCGCCCCAGCGCATCGGCAATAGCCTCCCCCATGCGCAGCGCAGTACCCGACGGCGCATCGATTTTGTGACGGTGATGCGTCTCGATAATCTCGATATCCGCCTCATCCCCCAACACCCGCGCCGCCATGTCCAGCAACTTGAGCGACAGGTTCACGCCGACACTGAAGTTGGCGGCGAAGACGACGGGGATATCCTTACCCGCCTCATCCAACAACTGCTTCTGCTGGGCAGTCAAACCCGTGGTACCGATCACCATCGCCTTACCCGCCTTGCGGCAGAACGCGAGGTTTTTCAGCATCACCTCCGGCAGGGTGAAGTCGATCAGCACATCGAATTCGTCAGCCACCTGCTCCAGGTTACCTGACAATGAGACACCGATACGCCCCAGCGAAGCCAACTCACCCGCATCCGCACCGATCAACGTGCTACCGGGACGAACAATCGCCGCGGTCAGCCCAGAGGCCGGGGAGCGCTGCTGCACCGCCTCGACCAACGTCTTGCCCATGCGCCCGGCAGCGCCCATTACGGCTATACGTCGCATACTCACTTCCTTACAGGTCGCCGAAGAAGCGCTTCACGCCTTCGAAAAAGCCAGTGGTTTTCGGCGAATGCGTGTCATCGCCCTCCAGCGAACTGCGGAATTCCTCAAGCAACTCACGCTGACGGCGCCCCAGATTGACTGGAGTCTCCACGGCCACACGACACATCAAGTCGCCAGCACCGCCACCGCGCACCGGAGCTACGCCTTTGCCACGGATACGGAACTGCTTACCGGTCTGCGTACCTTCAGGAATCTTGAGCTTGACCCGACCGTCCAGGGTCGGAATCTCCAATTCGCCACCCAGGGCTGCATCGACAAAACTGATCGGCACTTCACAGAACAGGTGCTTGCCGTCGCGCTGGAAGATCGAGTGTTCGCGCACATTGATCACCACGTAAAGGTCGCCCGTCGGACCACCCTGAGCACCGGCCTCACCCTCCCCCGACAGACGAATACGGTCTCCGGTATCCACGCCCGCCGGCACCTTCACCGCCAGGGTCTTGTACTCTTCGACGCGGCCTTCGCCGTGGCAAGAGTCGCACGGATCGGAAATGATCTTGCCCTGCCCATGGCAACGCGGGCAGGTCTGCTGCACAGAGAAGAAACCCTGCTGCATACGGACCTGGCCGATACCGCCGCATGTCGGGCAGGTAATCGGCGAGGAACCTTTCTTGGCACCCGAACCATCACACGGCTTACAGTTAACCAGCGTCGGCACGCGAATATTGACGCTGGTGCCGCGTACAGCTTCTTCCAGGTTCAGCTCCAGGGTGTAACGCAAGTCGCTGCCACGCTGGGCACCACCGCGCTGACCACCCCGGCCACCACCAAAAAAGTCACTGAATACATCACCGAAAATATCGGAGAAGTTCTGACCGCCAAAACCGGCACCGCCGCCACCCATGCTAGGGTCGACACCGGCGTGGCCATACTGATCGTAGGCCGCACGCTTGTTGGGATCAGACAGGCATTCGTAGGCCTCATTGGCCTCTTTGAACATGTCCTCGGATTCTTTGCTATCCGGATTACGGTCCGGGTGGTGCTTCATTGCCAGGCGACGGTAAGCCTTTTTCAGATCCGCCTCGCTGGAGCCGCGCTCCACACCCAACACTTCGTAATAGTCACGCTTTGCCATAAGTCTTTGCACTCTTAAGGACGTTCAGCCAGACCCTCCTGAGCCTGGCTAAACTCGTTGAGCCCCAATACAGGCCCGGACCCAACTCACGTCAATTCAACGATCCTGGTCATTACTACTTTTTAGCCAGGGATCCGGCCAAAAACGCGGTATTTATTGCTCGGAAAGCAGGAGCATCCCCGATCACACCGCCAACATCCGAACGCTGTCGCATGCTGTAAAAATTCGCATACCCCAGACACGCCAACGCGGGAGCAAGCTCCCGCGCGGCGACATCCTACCAGTCACCGCTTGATAGCGGTCAACCGGGCGACCAACTTACTTCTTGTCTGTAACTTCTTCGAACTCAGCATCGACAACATCGTCTTTAGCTTCAGGCTCTGCTTTCTGCGCAGCGCCATCGGCAGGCTGAGCCTGTTCGGCATACATTTTCTGAGCCACTGGCGCGGAAACTTTCGACAATTCTTCAACCTTGGCTTCAATATCAGCCTTGTCGTCGCCTTTAACAGCGGCTTCCAGGGCAACCACAGCAGCTTCGATGGCAGCCTTCTCTTCAGCGGTCACTTTCTCGCCAGCATCAGCGATCATTTTGCGCGTCGAGTGAACCAGTGCGTCACCCTGGTTACGGGCACCTGCCAACTCTTCGAACTTCTTGTCAGCTTCAGCATTGGTTTCAGCATCACGGATCATCTGTTGAATTTCTTCATCAGAAAGACCGGAGTTGGCCTTGATGGTGATCTTCTGCTCTTTGCCGGTAGCCTTGTCTTTCGCGCCTACGTGCAGAATGCCGTTGGCGTCGATGTCGAAGGTCACTTCGATTTGTGGCACGCCACGTGGTGCTGGTGGAATCTCAGCCAGGTCGAATTTGCCCAGGGACTTGTTCTGAGCAGCCTGCTTACGCTCACCTTGCAGCACGTGAATGGTCACAGCGCCCTGATTGTCATCAGCAGTCGAGAACACCTGGGATTTCTTGGTAGGAATCGTGGTGTTTTTCTCGATCAGCGCAGTCATCACGCCACCCATGGTTTCGATACCCAGGGTCAGCGGGCTTACGTCCAGCAGCAACACGTCTTTCACGTCACCGGCCAATACCGCGCCCTGGATGGCAGCACCCATGGCAACAGCTTCGTCCGGGTTCACGTCTTTACGTGCTTCTTTGCCGAAGAACTCGGTAACCAACTTCTGAACCAGCGGCATACGGGTCTGACCGCCCACCAGGATCACGTCGTTGATCGCACCAACGTCGATACCGGAGTCTTTCAGCGCAATGCGGCATGGCTCAATAGTGCGTTGAACCAGATCTTCGACCAGCGCTTCCAACTTGGCGCGAGAGATCTTCACGTTCAAGTGCTTAGGACCGGTAGCGTCTGCAGTGATGTACGGCAGGTTAACGTCGGTCGACTGAGCGGAAGACAGCTCGATCTTGGCTTTTTCAGCAGCTTCTTTCAGGCGCTGCATCGCCAGCGGGTCACCCTTGAGGTTCATGCCGCTTTCTTTCTTGAATTCGTCAACGAGGTAGTCGATCAGACGAATGTCAAAGTCCTCGCCACCCAGGAAGGTGTCGCCGTTGGTGGCCAACACTTCGAACTGATGCTCGCCGTCCACTTCGGCGATCTCGATCACGGAAACGTCGAACGTACCGCCACCCAGGTCATAAACGATCACGGTGTGATCGCCTTTAGCCTTGTCCATACCGTAAGCCAGAGCAGCTGCGGTCGGTTCGTTGATGATACGTTTTACGTCCAGGCCCGCGATGCGGCCGGCGTCTTTGGTCGCCTGGCGCTGGCTGTCGTTGAAGTAGGCCGGAACGGTGATCACCGCCTCAGTCACTGTCTCACCCAGGTAATCTTCGGCAGTCTTCTTCATCTTCTTCAAGATTTCAGCCGAGATTTGCGGTGGCGACATTTTCTGGCCATTTACTTCAACCCAGGCGTCACCGTTGTCAGCCTTGGCGATCTTGTAAGGGACCATCTTGATGTCTTTCTGTACGACTTCTTCGTCGAACTTGCGACCGATCAGGCGCTTCACCGCGTACAGGGTGTTATGTGGGTTGGTCACAGCCTGGCGCTTGGCCGACTGACCAACGAGGATTTCACCATCGTTGGCGTAAGCGATGATCGACGGCGTAGTACGCGCGCCCTCAGCGTTTTCGATTACTTTTGCAACGCCGTTTTCCAGCACGGAGACGCAGGAGTTGGTGGTCCCCAGGTCAATACCGATAATTTTGCCCATGATTTACTCTCCCGAAACTTGAATTTGGTTGCCGCAGCAGTGGTGGCTAACTGCGGTAGCACTTAAACGCTTGACTTATAAATGGGGGCCTTGCGGCGGATTTCAAGCCTGCTCATCAATAGAAGGTGCAACGGGTGCAGGAGCCTTGCTCACTACCACCATTGCCGGGCGCAACAGGCGACCGTTGAGCTGATAGCCCTTCTGGAACACTTTCAACACACTGTTGGGTTCGAGGTCGTGGCTTTCTTGCATGGCCATGGCCTGGTGATGCTCAGCGCTGAACGGTTCGCCGCCTTGCGGATCAATGGCTTCGAGCTGATAACGCTTCAGGGTGTCCTGAAACATTTTCAGGGTCAGTTCGATCCCTTCGCGCATCGGGCGGATGTTTTCGTCATCCGGGTTGGACAACTCAAGGCCACGTTCCAAACTGTCAATAATTGGCAGCAGGTCGCCCGCGAACTTTTCCAGCCCGAACTTGTGAGCTTTTTCTACGTCCTGCTCGGCACGGCGGCGGACGTTCTGCAGATCGGCGGCAACACGCAAAGACTGATCCTGCGCAGCGGCCAACTGCTCTTCGAGCACTTGCACACGAGTTGCCAGTTCATCACCGACAGCCGAATTGGCGTCTGGAGTTTGCGTATCCTGCGTCTGTTCGTCAGCCATAGATTTCTCCTTTCAAAATCATGCGCGAACTCAACTCGCGCTTCTGTTCGGGTATATGGGGCCACAATTTCCAGGTTCAAGGGCGCAGGCGCTATCAAAAGTCTTTGGCGTGCCCCAGATCAACTTCGGCCCGATCATTCTCCTTTGCACTAAAAAACCTGAGTAACCGAGCAAATTGAGCTAAGCATCAGGATTGTCAGTCCAGAACAAAACACTGTATAAATAACCAGACCTAAAGCCTGGGAGCGGCCGTCATGCTCGTGCACCTGTCTGTACACAACTACGCCATCGTTGAACATCTGGATCTCGAACTGGATCGCGGGATGAGCGTAATCACAGGCGAAACCGGCGCCGGCAAGTCGATCATGCTCGACGCCCTGGGCCTGACCCTGGGCGACCGTGCCGACAGTGGCGTGGTGCGCCCCGGCGCAGACAAGGCCGACATTCTGGCCACCTTCGACCTCGCAGACATCCCCGAAGCCGAGGCCTGGCTAGCCGAGCGCGACCTTAATAATGACGGCCCGTGCATCCTGCGCCGAGTCATCACCGCCGAAGGGCGCTCACGCGGCTATATCAATGGAACGCCCTGCCCCCTTGGCGACCTGAAAGCCCTGGGTGAGTTGCTGATTGATATCCATAGCCAGCATGAACACCAGTCCCTGCTCAAAACCGACACCCATCGCCGCCTGCTCGACGAATACGCTGGCGCCACTGACCTTGCCCGGCAGGTACAACTGGCTGCCCAGCGCTGGCGCCAGACCCGGCAGGAGCTGGAGCGACTGTCCAATTCCGGCGACGAGCAACGCGCCCGCCACCAATTGCTCAGCTATCAGCTTGAAGAGCTGGAAAGCCTGGGTCTTGGCGAAACCGAGCTGGAACAACTGGAACAGGAACACAAGAACCTCACCAACGCCGAAACCCTACTGGGTATCTGCCGCCAGGTGGTGGAGCAATGCAGCGAGAGCGATTCCGGCAATGTGCTCAATGCGCTCACGGCCAGCCTCAACCGACTATCCAGTGTTAACAGCGCCTCAGGCCCACTGAGTGAAGCCACCACCCTACTGACCAGTGCGCAAATCCAGGTAGAGGAAGCCGTAGGCGAACTCAATCGCTTTCTTGATCATTTCGACGCCGACCCGGCGCGCCTTCAGGAGATAGAAGAGCGCCTGGACACCATCTATACGCTGGCGCGCAAACATCGAATCCAGCCCACCGAAGTGGCAACCATGCAGCAAAAACTGCTGGATGAAATCGAGACCCTGAACGCAAATGACGAATCCATTGAGCGACTGGGCGAAGAGCTCAGCTCTTTTGCCCGCCACTATCAGGAGAAGGCCCGCGAACTGAGCGATCTGCGCCAACAGGCCGCCACCAGCCTGGCTGGCGCCGTCGAGCAGGAAATTCAGCGCCTGGGCATGCCGGGCGGGCGCTTTAGCATCGAGTTGCGCACCAACGCCAGCAATGAGCTGCAACCCTACGGCCTGGAGCAGGTAGAGCTACTGGTCAGCGCCAACCCTGGGCAACCGCTCAAGGCTCTGGCAAAAGTGGCGTCTGGTGGTGAGCTATCGCGAATCAGCCTGGCGATCCAAGTGATTACCGCGCAAACCTCACGGGTACCGACACTGGTGTTCGATGAAGTAGACGTAGGTATCGGTGGCCCCACTGCGGAAATTGTTGGTCAGTTACTGCGCCGCCTGGGGGATCGCGGCCAGGTGCTGACCGTCACTCACTTGCCACAAGTGGCGGCTCAAGGGCATCAACACTTGTTTGTGCACAAGGTGAGAAACAGCGATGCGACACACACTGCGGTATCCAAACTGAACAAGTCGGAGCGCGTAGAAGAAGTGGCACGGATGCTCGGAGGGATCGACTTGACCAAAGAGTCTTTGGCACACGCGAAGAAAATGGTCGTAGCCGCTAAGGCTTGAGCCGAACTTTTCCCTATTATAGAAAGCACGAAGGCGACCCTAGGGTCGCCTTCGATCGTTTCGCAGAGCAATTCTGCGTCGTTTTTACTTTTTCTTACGGATGTACAACACGAGATTGTGGTCGACCAAATCGAATCCATGCTCCTCAGCAATTTCGTGCTGGAGCTTTTCGATTGCCGGGCTGGTGAACTCGATAACCTCATTGGTATC
Source organism: Pseudomonas sp. B14(2022) (assembly GCF_012030485.1). NCBI lineage: Bacteria > Pseudomonadati > Pseudomonadota > Gammaproteobacteria > Pseudomonadales > Pseudomonadaceae > Pseudomonas > Pseudomonas sp. B14(2022). The sequence continues at coordinate 62,427 of NZ_JAAUVM010000018.1, read as the reverse complement.
CAGGTCAACCATGTGATCGTGATGACCACCGTCAGCCAATTCGAACACTGCATGACCGCCGTCGAAATTATGACGAACCACCAGCCCTGCGGCTTCAAACTGGGTCAGTACACGGTAAACCGTGGCCAGGCCGACGTCCTCGTTAGACTCCATCAGCGCCTTGTAAACATCCTCGGCACTCATGTGGCGCTGCTCAGCAGAATCGAGCATTTGTAGAATCTTGACTCGTGGCAGAGTCACTTTAAGACCGGCTTTGCGTAGTTCGCTATTTTCAACCATGGTTAGCTTTCTCGCGGATGCTGCTTCGCAGCTTCTCTTAATACGGGTATGATCGGCGTTTACGTTGTCCCAGCCAAGATAGTGGAAGTCGCCCACCGATGCAAAACACCAAGCTCTTGCTAACCAGTTTCACCCTTGTGGGACTGCTCGCACTCGCCGGTTGTTCATTCCCCGGGGTTTACAAAATCGACATCCAGCAGGGCAATGTCGTCACGCAGGACATGATAGACCAGTTACGCCCGGGAATGACCCGACGGCAAGTACGGTTTATTATGGGCAATCCCCTGCTGACCGACACTTTTCACGCCGATCGCTGGGATTATCTCTATAGCCTGCAACCTGGTGGCGGTGAACGCCAACAGGAGCGCGTCAGCGTCATTTTCAATGGCAATGACCAGCTTGTCAGCCTGTCGGGTGATTTCATGCCAGGCGTAAGCCGCGATCAAGCACTGCTCGGCAACGATAACGGCGCGAATGTGACTGCACCTGTGCAGGAAAGCGAGAAGCCGAAGTCCGAAGTACCAGCCAAGCCAGGCTCCTTGCTCGACAAGATCCAGAAAGACGTCGACGGGGTCGAAACGGTCCCTGTCCCGACGCCCCAGCCTCTGGACACCAGCCCGCAGTAACATTGTGGCGCATATAAAAAGCCCGGCATGCCGGGCTTTTTGTTACCTGTCCTGTCGTTCAGCCAGCTTATGGATTCTGCCGCTTTGCCAACGCCGCCTTGGCCGCACGGAGCCTGCGCACTTCTTTAGGGTCCACAAGCAAGGGCCGATAGATTTCAATGCGATCGCCCGATTGTACGGGACGCACCTCAGCATCCGTGACGACCTTACCGAATACCCCTAAAGGGCAATCAGCCAGATCCAGCTCAGGAAACTGCACAGCCATCCCTGACAACTGCACTGCCGCGCGCAAACTGGTTCCCGAAGCCACCGTCAACGCCAGCAAAACCTGGCGATCCTCGGCGGCATATACCACCTCAATCTCAACCATGCAGCTGCTTGGCTCGCTGGCAGAATGCATCCACCAGGGTATTGGCCGCCTGATTGAACAACGGCCCCAATGTCGCCCGCACAATCGGCCCAGCGTAATCAAACGACAGGTCCAGGCTGATCTTGCACGCCTTGTCGGTAAGCGCCTTGAACACCCACACACCATGCAGCTGGGTAAACGGCCCTTCCTGCAGATTCATCTCAATGGACTTGCCCGGCACCAGTACATTACGCGTAACGAAGTGCTGACTGAGTCCGCCTTTCGCCACCCCGACACTGGCAACCATATGCTCATCACTGCTTTCCAGCACCTCGGCAGTTGAACACCAAGGCAGGAATTCCGGGTAACGCGCCACGTCGTTGACCAGGTCATAGAGCGCCTGCGCCGGATAGGGCAGCAGGGCCGAACGTTGAATATGCGTCGTCATGTGTGCGTGATTTCCACAGCTGAGCGGCAAACATCGCGAAAGAACAGTCGGATCCGCGAAAGAAAAAAACCAAAGAACTGCCCGTATTGTCCGGGATTCGACCAACACGCTCAAGCACGCAGGTTGACCGTAGCCGACACGCTCGCAACTCCCTATAATGCCGCCCCTATGGCTAAACAAAAGAAACACCCCACAGGGACCATCGCGCAAAATAAAAAAGCGCGACACGATTACTTCATCGAACATCGGTTCGAGGCTGGTTTGGTCCTGGCCGGCTGGGAAGTAAAGAGTCTGCGTGCCAGCAAGTTGCAACTGGTCGACAGCTACGTATTGCTCAAGGATGGCGAGGCATGGCTGCTCGGCAGTCATATCACCCCGCTGACAACCGCGAGCACCCACGTGATTGCCGACCCGGTGCGCACGCGCAAACTATTGCTCAATGCCCGCGAACTGGAAAAGCTCGCCGCAGCCGTACAACAGAAAGGCTACGCCTGTATCTGCCTGTCCTGGTATTGGAGCAAGCATCTGGTCAAGTGCGAGATCGCACTGGGCAAGGGCAAGAAGGAATACGATAAGCGTGATACAGAGCGCGAACGCGATTCCAACCGCGAGCTGCACCGCGCCGTGCGCAACAAGGGCAAGGAAGAATAATCCTTGTAACGATGTAGCCTCGGGACTTCCCCCCGGCTACATCCCCTTGCGCCGTTCCGCACGCGCCACGCGCTGAACCTCCTGACGCACTTCCTCCAACACTTCCTGCACGTACTCCAGGTGACGTGTCGAGACGTCTCTCGCCTGCTCGGCCCGCCCCTCAATAATCGCCAGGTACAGTTCCCGGTGCTGGCTGATCAGCATGTCACGGGTCTCTGTACGCTGCTGATACATGCCACCAATGTTGGTCACCACGTTACGCTTGAGCAGGTCGAACAAACCGCGAATGGTGTGCAACAACACCGCGTTATGACTGGCCTCCGCAATAGCCAGATGGAACCTCGCATCCGCAGCACCCTCCTCGACTCGGCTCACTTCATCTACGCGGGTATAGCAATCCTGTAGCGCGTCGAATGCAGCGGTCAGCCGCTCACGGTCGACCTCAGTAGCTCGCAATGCTGCGTAATAAGCACAGGACGCTTCAAGGGTCTGACGAAACTCCAGCAGGTCACGCTGGGCCTCGGGATTGTTTTCCAACAGGTGCAACAGCGGGTCGCTGAACGTCGAGCCCAGTGACTCGGCAACATAATTGCCCCCACCCTGACGGCTCACCAACAAGCCCTTGGCCGCGAGTTTCTGAATCGCCTCCCGCAATGAAGGACGCGACACACCAAACTGCTCAGCCAAAGCGCGCTCGGCCGGCAAGCGTTCACCCGACTTCAGCGTGCCCTCAAGGATCATCCCTTCAAGCTGCTCGACAATATCGTCAGACAAACGGCGCTGACGCACCTGATCAAACCCCATAACTCGCTCTCCATCATCCCGACCACTCGCCGGGCCCTCTATTCTGGCCTATCGCCGCCCTTCCAGCACCTATCAGAACAGCTTCGACTCACCCGGCCAGATCACCTCGCCCACCGACCTACGACCAAAGTTTCGCGAGCGGCAAATTGACACATCTTCAGAAGGCTTTTAACCTAGCCATCAGCGATTGTAAATTGGTATTACCAATTATCCAAATCGACTATGAAGTGCCTGACCAACAACAATTAGGGGCCACCCCATATGCAAACCTGGCAACAGCTCTACAGCCCGCTCGGCAGTCTCGGCCTGTCCGCATTGGCCGCCGTTATTCCGATCGTATTCTTCTTCCTGGCGCTGGCCGTGTTTCGCCTCAAAGGCCACGTGGCCGGCAGCATCACCCTGGCGTTATCGATACTGGTGGCGATCTTTGCCTTCCAGATGCCGGTGGACATGGCGCTGGCCGCTGCCGGTTACGGTTTTGCCTATGGCCTGTGGCCTATTGCCTGGATCATTGTCGCGGCGGTGTTTCTCTACAAACTCACCGTCAAGAGCGGCCAGTTCGAGATCATCCGCAGCTCTGTCCTGTCGATCACCGATGACCAGCGCCTGCAGGTGCTGTTGATCGGTTTCTGCTTCGGCGCATTCCTGGAAGGTGCCGCCGGTTTCGGCGCGCCCGTGGCAATTACCGCCGCACTACTGGTAGGCCTGGGCTTCAACCCATTGTACGCAGCCGGCCTGTGCCTGATTGCCAATACCGCGCCCGTCGCCTTCGGGGCCCTGGGAATTCCAATCATAGTGGCAGGGCAAGTGACCGGAATCGATGCTTTCAAGATCGGCGCCATGACCGGTCGCCAGCTGCCGCTGCTCTCGCTGTTCGTGCCGTTCTGGCTGGTATTCATGATGGATGGCCTGCGTGGTGTTCGCGAAACCTGGCCGGCGGCGCTGGTCGCGGGCCTGAGCTTTGCCATTACGCAGTACTTCACGTCCAACTTCATCGGCCCGGAACTGCCGGACATCACCTCGGCCCTGGCCAGCCTGATCTCTCTGACTCTGTTCCTGAAAATCTGGCAACCCAAACGCACCGCGGGCGCGCAGATTGCCGGCGCCACTTCCGACGTAGCGATTACCGCCAGCGCCGGCGGCTTCGGTCTGCCGCGCAGCACCGTCGCCTCACCTTACAGCCTGGGGCAGATTTTCAAGGCCTGGTCACCGTTCCTGATCCTCACCGTACTGGTCACCATCTGGACCCTCAAACCGTTCAAGGCGATGTTCGCCGCAGGCGGCTCGATGTACAGCTGGGTATTCAACTTCGCGATCCCCCACCTGGATCAAATGGTGATCAAGGTTGCACCCATCGTGACCAACCCGACTGCGATTCCGGCGATATTCAAGCTGGACCCGATCTCAGCGACTGGTACCGCGATTTTCTTCTCCGCACTGATCTCGATGCTGGTACTGAAAATCAACGCAAAGATTGGTCTTACCACCTTAAAAGAGACGTTCTACGAGTTGCGTTGGCCGATCCTGTCTATCGGCATGGTGCTGGCATTCGCCTTTGTCACCAATTACTCCGGCATGTCTTCGACCATGGCGCTGGTATTGGCCGGCACCGGCGCAGCCTTCCCATTCTTCTCGCCTTTCCTCGGCTGGCTGGGGGTTTTCCTGACAGGCTCCGACACATCCTCCAACGCCCTGTTCAGCTCGTTGCAAGCCACCACAGCGCACCAGATCGGCGTCAACGACACGCTTCTGGTCGCTGCAAACACCAGCGGTGGCGTGACCGGCAAAATGATCTCGCCGCAATCGATCGCCGTGGCCTGCGCCGCTACCGGACTGGTGGGCAAAGAATCCGACCTGTTCCGCTTCACCCTCAAGCACAGCCTGTTCTTCGCCACGATAGTCGGGCTGATCACCCTGGCCCAGGCCTACTGGTTTACCGGCATGCTGGTGCACTAAAGCCGTAGCAATAGGGTCATAACCGACGCCGGGTTGTAACCTCGGCGTCGGCTTTGCGCAATCGTGTCAATACGGCGCCCAGGGGGGTGCTGATCCTGGAGGACCAATGAGTCTGCCTGCCGCTTTCCTTGCTGACGTCGCACAGTTGATCCCAAAAGATCGGCGTTTCGACGATCCACTGTCCACCCTCGCATTCGGCACCGATGCCAGCTTTTACCGACTGGTTCCACAGCTGGTGATCCGCGTGGAGTCAGAAGACGAAGTGGTGGCGCTGCTGAAAACGGCCCAACGCGACCGCGTGCCGGTGACCTTCCGCGCGGCCGGCACCAGCCTGTCCGGACAAGCGATAAGCGACTCAGTGCTGATTGTGCTGGGGGACAATTGGAACGGCCGCGAGATTCGCGGGCAAGGCACTCAGATCCGCCTGCAACCCGGCGTAATCGGCGCACAGGCTAACGCCTGGCTGGCGCCATTCGGGCGCAAGATCGGCCCAGACCCGGCGTCGATCAACGCCTGCAAAATTGGCGGTATCGTCGCCAACAACGCCAGCGGAATGTGTTGCGGTACCGCACAGAACACCTACCACACCCTGGCCGGGATTCGTCTGGTCCTGGCCGATGGCAGTCGCCTCGATACAGAAGACGCGACCAGCGTTACGGCGTTTCGTGAACAGCACGGCGCACTGCTTGAGCGCCTGGCGACACTGGGTCGTGAGACGCGGGCAAACGCCGAATTGGCAGCAAAAATACGCCACAAATATCGTCTGAAAAATACCACCGGCCTGTCACTCAACGCCTTGGTGGATTTTGATGATCCGCTGGATATCCTCAGCCATCTATTGGTGGGCTCCGAGGGTACCCTCGGGTTTATCAGCGCAGTCACCTACGACACCGTGATCGACCACCCAAACAAGGCGTCGGCGCTGATTGTGTTTCCGGATGTGGAGACCTGCTGCAACGCAGTCACCGTACTGAAAACCCAACCGGTGTCGGCCGTAGAGCTGCTGGACCGACGCAGCATGCGCTCGGTGCAGGACAAACCGGGCATGCCCGCATTCGTACAGCACTTATCAGAAAATGCCTGCGCCCTGCTGATTGAATCCCGCGCCGCATCTTCGTCATTGCTGCATGAACAATTGGCGCTGATCATGGCGTCGCTGACCGGTTTCCCGGTGGAGAAACAGGTCGACTTCACCGAAGACCCGGTGGAAAACGCCCGCCTGTGGGCAATCCGCAAGGACACCTTCCCCGCCGTTGGTGCTGTACGCAAAACCGGCACCACGGTGATCATCGAAGACGTCACCTTCCCGGTCGAGCAACTGGCCATTGGCGTGAACCGCTTGATCGAACTGTTCGACAAACATCACTACGACGAAGCCATCCTGTTCGGACATGCCCTGGAAGGTAATCTGCACTTTGTGTTCACCCAAGGCTTCAACAGCGCGGAAGAAGTCACACGCTATCAAGCGTTCATGGATGACGTCGCGCAATTGGTGGCCGTGGAGTTCGGCGGCTCGCTGAAGGCCGAGCACGGCACCGGCCGCAATATGGCACCCTTCGTCGAGCTGGAATGGGGCAGCGACGCCTATCAACTGATGTGGCAACTCAAACGCCTGCTCGATCCCAACGGCATTCTCAACCCGGACGTGGTGCTCAGCGAAGACCCGCAGATTCACCTCAAGCACCTCAAGCCGCTGCCTGCAGCCGACGAGCTTGTGGATAAGTGCATTGAGTGCGGCTTCTGTGAACCGGTATGCCCATCGAAAGGCCTGACGTTGAGCCCTCGCCAGCGCATCGTAATCTGGCGAGATATACAGGCGAAAAAACGCGCCGGCGTCGACACCTCCGAATTGGAAGCGGCCTACCACTACCAGGGCATCGACACGTGTGCCGCTACCGGCCTATGCGCCCAGCGCTGCCCAGTAGGAATCAATACCGGCGACTTGGTGAAAAAACTGCGAAGCCGTGACGCCGACCGTACGAAAACCGCCGAATGGCTGGCCACCCATTTCGCCACGGCACTGCAAGGTGCGCGCTTTACCCTGCATGTAGCCAATGGCGCACGCATGCTGCTGGGGGCACCTCGCCTGGCGAAGCTGTCGGCCACCGTGACCAAGCTCTCCAAGGGGCAGATCCCGCAGTGGAGCAACGCCATGCCACAACCGGAAAAAGCCATTCGCTTCAGCCCGGTAGTGACGGATGAGCGGCCACGGGTGGTCTACCTGGCGGCCTGCGTCTCACGCGCCATGGGCCCGGCGGCCGGTGATAAAGAGCAGATGTCGCTGTACGAAAAAACCCAGACACTGCTGGAAAAAGCCGGTTACCAGGTCGTGTTTCCCGACAATCAGGACAACCTGTGCTGCGGCCAGCCCTTCGCTTCCAAAGGCTACGCCGAACAGGCAGAACACAAACGCCAGGAACTGATCGGTGCCCTGCTCCATGCCAGCCGCGGCGGCCTGGACCCGATCTATTGCGACACCAGCCCCTGCACCCTGCGCCTGGTGCAAGACCTTGGCGAAACGCGCCTGGACCTCTACGACCCAGTACGTTTCATCCGCACGCACCTGATGGACCGTCTCGATTTCACACCGCAAGAAGCGCCGATCGCCGTACACGTCACCTGCAGCACCCAACACCTGGGAGAAAGCCAGGCCCTGATCGACCTGGCCCGCCGCTGTGCCAAAACCGTGGTGATCCCGGAAGGCATTCACTGCTGCGGATTTGCCGGCGACAAAGGTTTCACCACGCCGGAACTCAACGCCCACTCGCTGCGCTCCCTCAAGGATGCGGTGCAATATTGCAGCGAGGGCATCTCCACCAGCCGCACCTGCGAAATCGGCCTAAGCCAGCATGGCGGCATCGATTATCACGGATTGGTGTACCTCGTGGATCGCGTGACCCAGGCCCGCGCCCATTAACCCCGCAAAAAAACAGAACCCCTGCGCGCTGGCGTAGTCATCTGCATAGGCCTCGACGAACGAGGCCCATCAGTGATGTCGCTGGCAGCCCTTGAACGCCAGCAGCGTCGAGCCCTTTTGCGCAAGGAGATACCCTATGAAGCGTTCCGCTCTTGCTGGCTTGTTCATTACCGCTGCGATGCTGGCCTCCCCTGTTTTCGCAGCGGGCGAGCCCGATCTGTGCAAGATCAACCTGGACAAAATCAACAACGGTAAAGCGCTGCTCGCCACCGACACCAGTGGCAAAAGCGGTGAAATAGACACAGCCGTCTCCCAGGCCAAGGCCGCCCACGCCGCCGGTGACGACAAGAAGTGCATCGAGATCACCTCAAAGGCCTTGCAAGACCTGCAGAACATCGACAAAGGCAGCCAATAAACGATAGGGCCAACCTTCGGGTTGGCCTTCCGTGACCGTTTGGCGTACACTGCACAGGCTTGTCACTCACTATGAAACAACGAGTTACAAGCACGGGGCCGTTTAGGATTCGACGCCGGTCGCGAAACTTTAGGTGCATGCCGAGTTGGTAACAGAACTCGTAAATCCACTGTTGCAACTACTTATAGTTGCCAATGACGAAAACTACGGCCAGGAATTCGCTATCGCTGCGTAAGCAGCCTTAGACCTGAGCTTCTGGTACCTTCGGGTCCAGCAATCACCAGGGGATGTCTGTAAACCCAAAGTGATTGTCATATAGAACAGAATCGCCGTGCAGTACGTTGTGGACGAAGCGGCTAAAACTTACACAACTCGCCCAAAGCACCCTGCCCTTCGGGTCGCTGAGGGTTAACTTAATAGAAACGGCTACGCATGTAGTACCGACAGCGGAGTACTGGCGGACGGGGGTTCAAATCCCCCCGGCTCCACCATTTCATCATCTAAAGACGTCCACGGACGTCTTTTTTTGTGCCTTAAATCCAGCAAATACAAGGATTTAGCGGCTATTGAGGTCTTTGTAGCTTCTTGGAGTTCCAGAAGTTTTGGTATTCCATACGGTATTCCAGCCCCTCCGGTGCTAACCTTTGGAATACCAAATCAGTGTCTGAGGGAAATCTCATGCCTGCTCAAACCCTACGTCTCTCCGATCGACAGCTTAAGGGAGTCAAACCCGCGTCCAAGGACTACGTCCTCACCGACGGGGACGGTTTGCAACTCCGAGTACGCAGCAACGGCTCTCTGCTGTGGAATTTCAACTACCGTGAACCGGTGACTAAAAACCGAATTAACATGGGCTTGGGTACCTACCCAGAGCTTTCGCTGGCGAACGCCCGAAAGATGGCAGTGCAAGCCCGCGAGCTGCTCGCCCAAGGCATCGATCCGAAAGTGCAGCGTGATACGCTAAATGAGGCCAAGCGCGCAGAAACGGAACACACTTTCGAGAACGTAGCCACTGCCTGGTTCGAGCTTAAGAAAGACTCGGTCACGCCGGCCTACGCCGAGGATATTTGGCGGTCGCTCACGCTGCATGTGTTCCCCGATTTGAGGACGACGCCACTCGCGAAAATCACCGCGCCGATGGTGATCGAGCTGCTTCGTCCAATCGAAGCGAAAGGCAGCCTAGAGACGGTTAAGCGCCTTAGTCAGCGGCTTAACGAGATCATGACCTACGGCGTAAACTCCGGCCTGATCTTCGCCAACCCACTCAGTGGCATCCGGGCGGTATTCAAGAAACCCAAGAAAGAAAACATGGCTGCGCTCCCGCCCGAAGAGCTACCCGAGCTCATGCTGGAACTCGCAAACGCCAGTATCAAACGCACGACCCGCTGCCTGATCGAATGGCAGTTGCATACCATGACTCGACCTGCAGAAGCAGCGACCACTCGCTGGGCAGACATAGATTTTGAAAGACGTGTCTGGACCATCCCTCCGGAGCGGATGAAAAAGCGCCGTCCTCACAGCATCCCGTTAAGCGATCAAGCCATGGCATTGCTGGAGATACTCAAGTCCCATAGCGGTCATCGAGAGTATGTCTTCCCGGCAGACCGAAACCCACGTACTCACGCCAATAGCCAGACTGCCAACATGGCGTTGAAGCGCATGGGCTTTCAGGACCGCTTGGTCAGCCACGGCATGCGCTCAATGGCCAGCACCATCCTAAACGAGCATGGGTGGGATCCGGAACTGATCGAAGTCGCACTGGCGCATGTCGATAAAGACGAGGTTCGAAGCGCCTACAACCGGGCAGATTACATCGAACGCCGGCGTCCGATGATGGCCTGGTGGAGTGAACATATCCAGAAGGCGGCCACCGGCAGCCTGTCGGCAGCCGCGATCAATCACACCAGAGACCTCAACGTCGTGCCGATACGCTGAGCATCCAGGGACTGGTGGTGCCGGCGAAAAACCCTGTAACCGAGTCGTGCAGCATGGCGACAGACTTCACGACTATCACCAGATTTCTCGCAAGCCTGCGCTCCTAAGTCAAAGTCCCTGAGTATGGGAAGGCTCTGCATTCCCATACTCAGGGACTCACGCTTAAATGATCTATCAGCCAGCCACGATTTGCGCCTTTCTGCGACGGATCAATTCTGCCGTTAACTCGTAGTAGTAGACGGTCGCAGGCGCTGAACAACGCAGAGAGTGTTCCAAAAACCATCTCACGTGCTTTTCCTTCCAGGACCAAGGAGTCGCGCAACCCCAGCGCTCACGAATCGCCTCTTGCATCTTTTCCGCCTGCCTGATGTGCCGCTGCCGAGTGGAATGCGCGCCTTTGAGCACCGGAGTCAGAAACAACGCCATATCGAACTCGGACCTAATCGCCGACCACCGATGTAGGCATTCACCACATCGATGCGACTATGTCCCAACTCATGGCTGATTTGCTGGCGGGCTCGTCGATCAAGCTCTCGATCTTCTCGATGGCCACGACCGCCATTGACGGGGGCAGGGAAACCGGTCAGTTGCTCATAACGCTCACAGGCGTACGCAGCCCGCAGTTCATGAAAGCCTTTCAATCCATGCTCATGCAGAATGTCCCGCGCAGGACGCACTACTGTCTGTAAGAAAACCTTGTAGCTTTCGTCGAGCGCTAATAGATTGCGGCTGCCCTTGGGTGAGGCCTCGTTCGCTCTATAGAGAGCATCGCGAACTTGATCCGTGACCGCAATCCAACGCGGCGCGGATGCGCCTGCTCGGCCGCCCTTGGTGCCGTCCTGGATGTTGATTTTGCCCAGTTTACGGGCCTCGCGTTGCAGTCGGGGCAGGTCCGCCAGGATCGCTTCACGCAGGCGCATACCGGTCTCCCGGGCCAGATGCACAATTGCGCTTACTCGCTGCTGGCCGTGCTCTGACAGCTTCTGTGCGATCTGCTCGACCTGTACACGGTCTTGGCCTTGCGGTGCCTCATTACGCGCGCTTGACCGCTGCAGGCCCAGCGCCTTACTCGGGCTTGGGATTTTGACGTAGTGATCACCGCGCAGCGCGGCAATCGTTCGGTTGACGCTGGACAGGCGGTTCTGCGCGGTGGCAATGCCGACGTTGCCCTGATCAACCTGCTCACGCACGTGGGCGGCGTACCGCATGAGGATCTCGCGATCAATCTGTCGCGCATCATTGAGCATCGGACCTTCCTCCGATCGACACCAACGCACGAATGCCTGCCAGCGATCGCTATGGGCTTTGACGGTCGCAAAATGGCCGTCACCAAATAGATCTTTCAGGGCTTGTGGTCCGGCATAGCTGAGCTGGCGACCGAAGCCGAAATTACGCCCCGCTCGCTTACCGACCCGAGCCATTTTTCTGCTCCTGATCGGCTGCAGCAAGCTCATACAAAAGGGCTCTCCAGTTCGCACTCACGACGTCTAGCTGGCCCCAATCAGTTGGGCGAAAGCACAGCGTGTTGTCGGTGACGTAGAGATACGCGCCCTCCTCTTTCAACCATTGGATAATGGCCGTTGTCGCGGTGATGGTTTTACGGAGGGTGGCGACTTCGGCGACAGCGGCGACAACCTTTGTTCTGCCAGGCTTTGAGCCTGGCGACAAAGTGGCGACACTGGCGGCGACAAACCGCGCTTTGGGCTCTTTTTGGCGTTGAGCCAGGTGATTGCGCAGTGCTTCATCAAGATTGAACATGGCGCACCTCGAAGTTCTGGCCGTCAGTGATCAGCCATTGATGATCAATCAACTCGACCAACAGCTTGGTGGCATGACGGCTGCTCTTACGGGCAAAGCGGGGGCCGTTGCGATTTAGCTCTCGAACACTGAAACGCTTCCAACCCTTGAACTGTAGCCAGCGCAGCAACCGATCCGCCTCTTCCTTTACCCGACACACCGGCTCCTGCTCGGTCAGGCGCTGAATTTCAGTGAGGTAGTAGCCCACCAAGGTCGAGGCCCGTTGAATATGGTCGACCTCAACGACACTGCTCTCCTCCACCACGGCTAAAATACCGGCGATGCGCAACAGGTTGTCGGCAGCTTTTGATCCACTGGGCCGTACATTGGCTAGCTCGCCAAACTCACCCAACTGGGCCTCGATGGCGTCATGCAGATCAATCCAACGGCGGCGCGCCAAAGGACTGAGGTTCAGCGGTGAGAGGCGCAAAGCACCGTCAGCGGCAAGTGACCAAGGCTGATGAAAAAGAGCCGAAAGACGGTGGTAATAGCGCTTCAGGGCGGGATCTTTGGACAAGTCGATAGCCTGGTAGCTACGTTGCCCGGCTAGACTGGTGGGCCAGGTCATCAAGCAGCGCCCTAGTATGCCTTGCCCCTGCAGCAATGGGTCACTGAGTAACTGCATGGCTAGATACGGTTGCAGCATCAGGTGCAGGCTTAAGCGTCGATCGTAAGCTCGCAAGCTTTCACCCGCCATAGACCGCGCGCGATCTATCGGACTGCCGTCCCAGAGTGACGACAAGGTCGTAACCGCTTTCAAACGGTTATCTCGACTCATGGTGCTGCTACCGAGGAATTGCCCCCCCTCGTCACAGAACAGGCCCATGCTCGGCAAGTCATGGCAGAGTCCCTTGATCAAGGCCTCGATCGTCGGGTCTGTGGTGATCAGCCGAGGGGCCGAAGGCTCCGCTTCAAGCGGTACGCCGTTTGTGGGGGCGGGATCGGCAGGATTGATACGCTGCGCTTGTCGCTGTGCGGCACGGTACCGAAAGAGCTGCTCACGATAGTGTTGCCACTGTTCACGCTCCCATTGGCGCGCTGGCAGCAGTACGGATCGGTCTGCCGCTGTCTTGCGATCACCGGACGCTGCCACCGTGATCAGGTACAGCGACAGCGGATAACTGCGCCCGTCCAGCTGTAAGCCCGCATGACCTTGGGTAGCGAGCGCCGAAGCAGCCAACACCGATTGCGCGGCCAACGCCTGGGGTACGCCGATGACCTCGGCCATGCGCTGCACCGCGGGCCCAAGAATCCCACCCAGTGCCTGCACCGGATAAGTCTGGGCCACAGGATTCGACTCAATCAGCGGTCGAGGTGGTTGTGGTAGTTCAAGCTTCGGATCTAACTGCTGCATGGGCCCTCTCCTCGTCATTGCTGGTTGTCCTCACGTAGTACCGCCACGGCTGTTGAGTGTTATCAGGGATCAAGGCCCCTGCGGCCTGTGAGGTGTTCACTGACGCGGAACGCACGGCTCCTTACGACCGGGAGCGAGGGCATGAACCCATGAATCTGACCTCCTTAGACGCATCCGAAGATGCGGGCGGGTGGAGGCTGTGCCGACTGACGAGTTCGGCACCTGGAGATCCTGGGGGGGAGAAGGCAACGACCTGGACACCTGGGGCATGCCTGACTGTCAGTCAGGTACAGCGCTTCCATGGGCTGCGGCACCGGTGCCTGTGTCGTTGCGGATGGCGACGAATCGGATTTGTCAGGCCGATTGTCACGAGGAGAGTTGCGGCAATGCCTTGTAAGACGTGGCTTGCAGCAGCGGTACGACCGCCCGTCTCTTTCCAGGAGAAAGAGACGGGCGCAATCTGGCGCAGCGACGTGAGGTTGCTGCAGCGCAGCGAGGTAGGTCCATCGTCTGCCGTAGTGGACAGATCAGTCGAGCAGGCATCCATCACTCTTGGGGAGTGACCGTGCGAGCCGCCGGACGCTAATCGCACTTGGGGAAGAACCACCACGCGAGGGGCGTAGCCTTAAAGGTTCTGGCTACCTGGGCAGGTGCTGTCAACGACAGCGATCCGTGCACCAATTTTTATACCCACTCGAAAAGGAGGTCAAGCGTCACAGCCAATGTGCTGAGAAAGTGGCGACTGTCGCCACTTCTGTCGCCATGCTCCAGACCACGTTCTACGTGGGTTGTCGCCGCCGTCGCCGCTGTCGCCACACCTACATCCATGCCCAACGAAAAGATTCGGACACACGCACTGAATAAAGTTGCGCTCGATGGAAATCGTGGGGAATTACTGATCGTGAAAGTAGGCGTGGTATGAATTAAATTTGAGCATGACGGGTGGAACGCGGCGGCTCCGAGAAAAAGCGAGTGAACCCTCCGATCGACGCGATCAAAGATCGCTTGATCGGAGGGTTTGGCGGGAAAAGCAAAGTCTCAAACGTCAATTACAAACTCAGGCATCGAAGCTGGTTGATTGGGAAGTGACTGCCTCACGTCGTATGATCAGCGTCTGCTGCAACCGCAGAAGAAAGCCAGCCTCAAATGCTTCCTGATAGTCACCTGGACGATGACGCTTTCGGTTCTGAGACAGCGCCCACCATAACGGTAATGATGAGCCCTCAAGCCAAGTCTCTGCGCAACGAACGCCCTCCTTGATTACCGGAGCGAACTCATCGCCCCAAGGAGTTTGGATCGCGGGAGCCCCTTCAACTGACGGGACAGAGACATATTCATGGATCTGTTGATGGACGCTTTGAGCTGGGATGCCAGTCAGATTCCGGAACGCCCTGTCGTACAACACCGCGGCGTCATCCAGCAGCTCTACTGCCAGCTCAACGTCTTGCGGAAAATGAAGCAGAATACTCTGGGCTCCGTTAAGCCGGAGGGTGGCAGCCTGCCGCAGTTTAATCGCTGCATCTTCAGGGGTAAGCACTGAAGTATCGATGCTGTTGGGCTTGGGGAGACCGATGAGAAGCGAAAGATCAAACATCACGGAATCCTCCGAGATAGTTTGCAGCTTGAACCATTGGGCCGGGGTGGCGCACGAGCTTAAAAGGTGGGCATGCCATTTTCCTTATCTCCTTGGTTTGATTAAGGATTGCCATCCACCGTTCTGACGCGGCATAGGGTGGCAAACCGTACGGGGGTCAGAAACCGGAAACCAAGGAACCGGCCAGGCCGAAGCCTGCCCCGCACGGTCCGCCATAGAAAAGCAGCAGCTAGCGCACGAAGCACTGACTGTGCGGAATGGAAGAAACCGCGCCTTGGTTTTGATTCAGGTTCTGACGCCCGGTCGCGGGATTGACCGCGACGGAACAAAGCGTAAATGTGAAGCGGCGACAACACAAGCATGAGTGTAAATAAGCGCCGCATTCGGACGAGAACTCATGACAGAAACTAACGTTCGCCGGAATCTAGAAACTATGGAAAGCCAGCTACCGCGCAGCGTTTTTCATTTCCGACGCCGACCGCAGTGGTAGAATCGGAAATGCTATATAAGACCCCCTCTAGAGAAATGATATGACTACAGAGCTGACGGAAGAAGAAATGCGTCGGGCGCTATTCGGTGAACCAGAGGCCCCTGCATCAGTAATCGACACCCATGAGCAAGACGCTGCACCAGAAATCGTGATCGCGGAGCAGACAATGGTAGTGAAGAAAAAGAAACTATCAAAATCCTTTACTCCCAGATTGAAAGTCACACTGAAGGTGGGAAATGAATTTGAAGGCAAGATGCACGAGATCGTATATGAAGCAGACACGCTCAGCTCGCTAGTTGCAGAGCAAGAAGCTACAAAGATAGCTAAGAAAAAATTCAGGTTTGTGGAAGTTATTTCGGTCAGCTCTATGTAAGGGCCGCTACGCCCACCGGCCGTTCATCGAGCCCTACCTACGCATTACCGAAAAGCACTAAAGCCAGCGTATCGGAGTCGATTTTTTTCATATCCTTTGACCCCTTTGCCTATTCATAGCAGCTTCTGCTGGGACACAATACTCGCCCCTGCTACTATCACACCCAAGAGCCATGAAACTACTGAACACCTACGAAGACCGTGACGAAGCAGAAGAATCCGCCGAAAAGCTGATTGGCAATAAGCGGCTAGCTAGTGAACGTGACGCTACCGTAATCATATACAACCTGTTTGGCATCCCCAGCTGGGGCAACTTCCATCGCCTCGGCATGTACAATCTGGGAGAGCTGCGAATTCTGCTAAATAACCGGGCCAGCTGGCATTCCACCGACCAGGCGCGACATACCGAGATCATTACGACTTTGAAGAGCGTGGCTAAAAACTACGGGATTGAGTTGCCTGGACACTGGCTATAGGGCTCCATTCATACAGCCCACTTAGCCTCATGCCTTCGTATTAAAGATTTCGCACTTAGCCTCCAGACAGCATCGTGACGTTAAGATGAAATCCAGACCAACTCTTATTTAAATACACCCACTTCTGTCGATCCAGATCAACATTACTTTCAGCATAGCGTCTCTGGAGCTAAGATCTCTACATAAGCAATGAGCTCGGCAGCATAACTGCCGTTACTATTCACAGCACCTTTGTGCTTGAGTTCTCGTTGCAACGTTGGCTCTACAATCCTTGAAAAAAGGCTAAGCCGTTGTTCCGATGAAAACTTTGGCTTAATGGTTGGTGCATGCAAATAGCGTTCACACTGTCGCTCTAATGCAGGCACCCGCGCGCCATCCTGCGTGACGGCAATAGGCTGAACAACCACACGGCGCTCACCGTTTCCGGCTGACGTTTCGATTATCCAGAGTGACAACAGCACCGGCGCTTCAACATCCCCTGTAACTGCAATACCAATTTCTTCCGGGAGAACACTTCGCCAGCGATTCAGCTCTTCTTGTACCAACGGATGATCCAGTCCCATCAGTTCAACATTGTCGCGGCTTGTGGCAGTTTCACGATTCAAGGTGAACTGGGCGCGGCGAACTCCATCAATGGTTACGAGCTCGTAGCTCTCGTCGTCAACCTTAACGAACCGCTGCTGTCGATCCGCGACAGCCGCAGACATGAAGCGTACCAACCGATCCAGGCTCGACGACACATCGGAAAAAGGTTTGTAGTCGTCAAGGCTGAAGCCTTCTAGGTCTTGGAATAGATCGAACACTACCTGTCGTGCTTCGCGCGAATTGGACAGGGCAGCTTCAAGCTCCACCTGTGTCCGCTTCAATTCAGGGTCTGATAGCGCCTCTTGGTACAGACGGTCATAGTTGAGCCGCTCTGAAAGTTGGCCAAGAATCTGCGCACGCAGATCTTCGGCTACATTGCCTTGATCGTCGACCTTGCCAACGGCCCTGGCGATCTCTGTCAACTTTTCATCCAGTAGCAGAAAAATCCGCCCCTCAATAGTGTCCGAAAGGACTAGGTTGTAAACCTGCGCCGTATGGTTCTGCCCGTAGCGGTGGATGCGACCGATACGCTGTTCGACGTCCATTGGGTTCCATGGTAGGTCGAAATTGAACAGGACACGCGCAAATTGCAAGTTGATTCCTTCACGACCAGCAGCAGTACACACTAGCACGCGAGAGCCGTCTTTCTGACGAAAGCGGCGCTCTGCCGCAATCTTGGCTCCATGATCGCCACCTCGCAGCACCGCCACACCCTGTCCGGGGAAAGTCTGATTGATTTCCCGGGCGATCAAATCCACCGTACCTAGATAGGTGGCGAATACCACGATTTTTTCATTCGGGTTCTGTCGCCACAAAATGCCGAGGCCGTCGAGTAGCTTCTGCATCTTCGTCTCGCGCTGTTGCGGGAATACCTTGAGCAGATCGCCAATTCGCAGTCGTTCTTCAGGAAGGTGCAGCTCCACGACAGCCGATGCAGCTTCCTCAGCGTGTGCGGCCGAATACTCGCTGCCGTAGGGGTCCGAGGCAAGCTCCAGTGCTTCTTCATCCAGTTTTTTGACCAACCGATGCTTAAGATCGGCCAGCACACGGTCGACCTCGCTGCGCCCTATACTGTCATACGCAAGGTTGAACGCTTCATGAATCAGTTCGCGCGCTGCATCGGTTAGACGGTCACGCCCCTCTATGTCCAGATCTTTGTCCCGCAGCAATGCCTCGTGCAACGTCAGCATCAAGAGACGGCGCTTCAGCGTTCGCCTCACGGCGGCGAAGCTCGACGCGGCAATCTTCTGGAAGATTGCCATCAAGAAACCGAGGGCTCGCCCCTGACCACCCTGACGGCGCGCAAGGTCGAATCCATCCTCCAAATACTCGCGTAGCTTCTCGTAGAATCTCCGCTCCTCATCGCCCATCAAGAAAGACTCGGTATGCACCCAGCGACGTGCAAACAGCGGCGAACCATCCGGCTGGCAGGCATCGGCCTTGGTGCGGCGGAACATCACTGTATTGAGACGGTGCCGATGTTCCAGCATTTCCTCCGGGCTATTGAACAACGTTGGGTTCAAAAGTTGCACGAGCATCCAGAACTGGAAATGATTTCCCTGGTGCGGTGTGGCTGACAACAGCATCAAGTCGCGTGAATGGTCTTTCAGCGCTTCTGCCAACTTGTAGTTCTCGGTCTTTCTCACCTTACCGCCGGTGCGGTAGGCAGTGAGATGATGTGCCTCGTCGAACACCACCAGATCCCAGCGTGGTGCATCCAATAGGCGCTTGATACGCGCTGGGCGCTTCAAAGTGTCTATACTCACGATCAGACGGTCGTGCTTGGCAAAGGCGTTGGTTTTGCGGTCGGTGATATCACCCTCGGAGCCGAATACTTCGAAGTCGAGGTTAAAGACTTCGTTGAGTTCGCGGTGCCAGTTATTCACCAGCCCGGCCGGCACCACCATCATTGCACGACTCAGCTCTCCGCGGCTTGCCAGCTCCCGCAAGATCAGCGCAGTCTCAATGGTCTTGCCCAGGCCCACCTCATCTGCAATCAGGTAACGGCGTGGCGATGCAGTGGCAATTCGGTGGGTCAGCACCACCTGATGTGGGAGGAGATCGATCTTGGCAGAGGTCAGCGCCGACGCACTCTCCATCACTGGTAGTGCGTGCGCCTCATAGGACAGCCACGCCTTGCGTGCACGGTCAGTGCTACCGTCCACCGAGCTCAAGATGCGCTCGGTTCGGGAGAGCTCGCGGCGAATTGAGCTAAGCGGGACTCGGCGCTCACCGACGCCAAAAAATGCTCGCAGATAGCCTTCACGCTCCGCGTCAAGAATAACGCCTTGACCGTATTCGTGATGGGTGATCCGTTCTCCGGGATGGAATTGAGACTGATCTGTCATCGAAGCCTCAAGTAATCCGCAGGTGAAAGAGCCCAGAAGGCTTTGCGCCTTCACACAGCAAAATTTCTTGGGGGTATTCGTGCGCTTCTCCCCATAACACCCGACCAAAGTCGATGCGCTCGTTGGCATTGGGATGAGCACAGCGCCAACTCACCGCATCAGTGGCAGAGTTGGATGTAATGCGGCCAGCGCCAGACGGCAACCAAAAAATCAATGCTGCTTGTCCGTCGTAAAACGCCTGAAAGGACAGAATCGCGTCCTTCATTTCAGAAGCCAGCCAGCTTTCGGCATCCGTAGGGGTGAGCAAATCTAGGCAACCATCCAGCCCCGCCACCACCATGGTATTGTTATCATTGCTAGGCAAGTCTTCCGGCCAATGCCCGGTCGCCTGCACAAATTGGCGCAAGCTCCACACCTCGCAGGCGGTACCGACTTGCGCTAACGCTTTGGCATCCCACATCCAGCTCGTGCCACGTCTTTGCCACACTGTGTCGCGTATTTGCTTCATTCTCCATACTCCTCAAACAGCGATCCCTGTTGCGGCTTGGGAGCTTGTGTTGCAGCCCAATTATTGAAGATCGATACAGCTCGCGATGCTGCATTGCGAGCAGATGGATTGACCGCGCGACGAGACAGCCATTCAAGCAGCGGCTTCAAGGCCACGTGGGGTTTGAAGTTTTCGTTCTTGAGGGTATCCGAAGCATTGATGCCGCTACCGTCATAGCAAGCACCGATCAACACCAGAGCCTGATCAAGATCGGAGGTGAGTTTCCGTTTATGCTTTCCCTGCCAATCGCGCGCAAAGTCAAGAGGATCGGTTAGCGTGAAAACCTTCCTTTTCTCGCTACACCAGCCGCGCTGCTCAAATTCATCTGGCGTGGTGATTGAACCCTTGAGGAACTTCTGTAACTGATCACGGGCGAGTTCGGTCTTGCCATCGAAGGTGCGTAGAAACTGCCTAGACATGGGCTCCGCATTCACCGGCGGTGGCTCCTTGCCTTTATCCGCATCATCGTCGATGAGCTCATTGATACCGACGAGCGCTTCCTTGACGGAAATCGCACGGCCCTCGTCGACGTAGACCTTGCCGTAGTGGCGCGAAAAATACTCCAGCGCCTTGCCGCGCCGAATCACCTGGATGTCGGCCGCAGGCAACCCTTCCTTGACGTGGTTTTCCAGCATCGCCTGCAATTGCCGCACATCCGCCATCACTTCGCGACGCATCCGACCCCAGCTTACTGGTTTGGGCTCTTCCGTGCGTTTGCGACAGACGTGGATGATGTCGTATTCGATGGTCTGGGAACCAAACGTTCCTGGCTTCGCTCCGTCTCCTTTTGTCTCGTCTGATCGAATAGGGTACGTGGCTTCAAGGTAAAAACCAGCATCAAAGAGCGACTCCAGCACGGCCACCCAAGGCTTGTCCTCACTGTGGTGGAACGTAAAGGCAAGAAGACCGCTTGGTTTCAGAATGCGGTGAGCCTCTCGCCAACACTGCGTTAGTAGCCTCTGGTAGAAGCCATCCGGGTCTTCCGGCTCACGTGCCCGGTTGGCGACTGCCTCAAGTGATTTGGGCGTGTACTCGGCATTGAAATACTCTGGATATTTGTCTTTAAGCGCGAGCCGCAGCCAAACGTAAAAGAAGTCAGCCAATTCGGAATAATGCAGCAGACCACCGAATGGAGGATCGGTAATGACCAAATCCAAGCTTGCAGAGGCGAGCTGGTTAAGGTCCGTCGACGAGCCTTGATGCACAGCAACATCACCTACTGGGTCACCTAGAAAAACTTTTTCACTCTTTCCGGTAACCTGACCAGACAAGTGAGAAGCGCGCCTTTGAAGGCTCTCATTGCTAACG
Source organism: Pseudomonas sp. B14(2022) (assembly GCF_012030485.1). Lineage (NCBI taxonomy): Bacteria > Pseudomonadati > Pseudomonadota > Gammaproteobacteria > Pseudomonadales > Pseudomonadaceae > Pseudomonas > Pseudomonas sp. B14(2022). The sequence goes on along the minus strand of NZ_JAAUVM010000018.1, from coordinate 41,176 downwards.
ACTTCCCATGGGCGCTTCGCCCACTCCCCTCCTTCCAAAATCCCCTCAATGCAGGATGCCCAATTCCCACGGCCTAGCGAAGCAAATACGCAGTTCTCTACAACATTGTTCTTCGGATGGTAGTTATTGTTACTCATGTGAGGGACAAGCTTGTCGTACCCAATGTCCCAAAAACAAAATGAGTTTTGATTTCTCAGATATTGCTGAAATGCACCGAGGACATATTCGCGAACAGGCCAATCATAAGGCCCTGTGGTCATAATTGACTTGAGTAACTGCGTATGCACCAGCATCTGGCGTGGATTGAACATAGTCCACCAGTGAGTAAAGCCGTGGTTCGGTATTCCACCATTGTTCATGTGCGTCATGAACCCGAACGGAACTTCACTACGAGGCCAATATTCAGCCAAGTCAGAATTTTTACGAGCGTCCCACTCTTTAGCTGCTGCGTCGTGCTGCTGAGCATGCACCGTATCGAACGGTGCAAAGAAACGGCCGTTGTACGGCATGCCAGCAGAATGCCGTTTAGGGGCATAGCCTTGGACGGCATAAGCAGCCATTGGCCCCACTTTTCCACTTGCCTTAATCGTGGTCAGCACACTCTGCACGGTGCCGCAGGCACTGCATGCGTAGTTTGATTTCTTGGGTACTGTCCCGACATTAGTCTTAAACGTGATTTTGGTTTCAGGGCATGTCACCTCTTCAGGCAACTTACCGCGTACTTCCAATAGGCGAATCTTGGCTGCACGCTCTTGATTCCAAAGAGTAGAAGATGCCACGTCGTCCTGTGCAGAACCGCCGAAGGATTGACCATTGGCATTTTGCTGTGCGCTCCCTGCAAGCCATTGCGGATGCACAATCAAGCTGAGTTCAACCTTCTTTTTCTTTCCCTTGCCGAGTTTGACCATCTCAACATGGTCACAGTGCGGACAAAGCACACCGCGCTTTGGGTCGAGCGTTGAATACGGATATTCGCCCGGCGCGACATATAGCGGTACATCGGGGGCCATGCGTGCAGCATTTTCTTCAACGTCGAAATCAACATTGCACTTGCTGCAAGAATGCTCCCAATATTTGACGCTGATTGTCTTCACCGCCATCACAGGGCTACTCATGATGGGAGTGCGATGGCCGCAGCCTGTTACCTGACAGGGGCCATGCTTAGCCCAGAAGGTGTAGATAATCTCCGGGCCTTCGTAGGCATAATCAGGCCGTTGCTCAATTGTCAGGCTTAACGGATCAAAGTCTTCCGCCATAACCCGCTTACTTGGCAGGTGCGTCCATTGCCCTTTTTCATTATTGGGGCCGTCGCAGTAGTAGTACGGCATGATCTGCGGCTTGACCTCTGCCTCAACGTCGGAGAGCAGGCGCTTCACCTCCTCCAGATCGACATTGGCGAGCTCTTGCTTCACAACGAACCATGCCACCGGGTTCAGATCATTACCGACCATCTGCATCCCGAGGCGCGAGCCCTCTACTAACGTAGTCCCGCCGCCCATGAAGATGTCCGCCACCTTCAAGTGTTTGAATGCGCCTTTTTTCTGGTGGTTAGCGTAGTAGTTGTCCCACACCAATTTCGCGGCATGAGACTTGTCTTCTGGCGCTTTGGTCGCTGCAGCAATCAGCATCGAGCGAAATACGCTGGAGCGTCGCCGCGCCCACCACTTCGACATCTGGTAGATCGGCTTGCCCGCGTTACCCTCGATGATTGCGACCTGATTGACTGGCAGGATTGGGAAGTCGACTTCCAAACAAGTCAGGGGGCGATTTGGGTCGTTGAAATCGACCGTCTCCATCGCAACGGCTTTGCCTGCACCGACAGCTTTAGCGACTTCTAGCGCCAGGAGTTCTTTTTTGCTTGCCATGCCGCGCCGCCTTTAACTAACTGGATTATTTCGAGAGAGTTCAACAAACGGTGACAGCACTTCAAGCAGCGAAAGGCCGCCGTGCGTCAACGTCGGGTAACCACCTTGGCTCTTCCACTTCCAGCGGCCAAGGGCGAGAAGGTAAGCGCCATGGGGGCTGTTAATTTGCATTGCCACGGGTGGTACGAAGGGGCCGCAGTCTTCTTGCGAAAGACCGGCGCCCGGTTTGCTGCGCCCGCTGGAAAAAGTTTTTTTGAGAAACTGACCAACTTCGCCATCCGCATCTGGGAAGTAACCCGTAGCGGCGTAACCGTGATCTGAGGTAATAACCAACCGCCGCCCGGTAGCCAAGCGCTCCACAAAGGCCCAAAAATCGTCGCTGCTCAATTGCTCGGCAGCATCGCGCGTCAGTGTATCGAGCCCCTGACCTGCGCCTGCACCATCGTGCAGCTTGCTGTCTGGCCAGTGATGCCAGAACACCCAATTCGGCGAAGTATCGACCAACCCGGAGCAATCTTTCCAAGGCATATCGACACTCTCGGTATAGGCTGGTTGAAGGCGATGAGCCATACCTCCACCGTTATTCTGCAACTGACTGCGGCTGCCAAAGCCCAAGGCGCGAGCAAATTCATTGGTTTCGCCGGGCAATTCGGATGCATTGGCCGTGACCTCGTGCAAGGTAAAACCGCGCTCCTTCGCGCCCTGCAACAACCAAGGAAGCTCGCGCAGTGACAAGCCATCGAGGATCAGTACCGCTTTGGCGCTGCCGCCGCCATACCCAGGTTCGCCCCACCAGCGTGCAAGCCTGTCCGAGGTGCGCTCCACCGTACTGCCGAACGCTCGCCAAAGATCCCATCCGCCAGAAGATAGGAAGTGATCCAGCGCACCGATTTCACGGTCACGTTTGGCGACCTCACTTGGCGCATTGCCAGCGCTCAGCGGATTGGATGCGATTTCAATCGTCTTTTTGATGATGACGCGCCAAGCATCGTCAGCGGGGCCCTTGGTCAAGCTGTGCAGTACCTCTGCGTCGAGGGCCATCAGTTATCTTCCTTCTCAAGACTGAGATCAAAGGTCATGCCGTCGGGCAGCTTTTTGAGTAATTCCTTAAGCTGGGCACCGGTCGCGGCGGACACCTTGATCGAGACTTCGCTAGTAGCATCTCCGACGATTTTCAATGCCTCGATAAGGCGACCGTTTGCGTTGCTCACGGAGCTGAGATGTACCGCGTGTACTGATGCTGCTGGGCCAATACCCCAGCCTTCAAGCTTACCAATAAGATTTAGAGCCGAGGTGGCCGGGTTGTTCAATGCGATGCGCGGCTTGCCGCTGGCGTTGATGTTTGGTTCGCCACCAAAAATTCCCCCTCCGCTGGGCGGATTGGAGGTGAAACCGCCGGAGGGGGCATTGCTACCGCCGGGAGGCGTAGTCGATGTTGTGATGCCAGCGCCGTGAAAGAGACCACCGCCAGAGGAGTCTCCCTCAGACGACACCAGAGAAGGGGTTGCGCCACCCGTTGTGAGCACGGCTGAAGGCTCCATCACAAATACTTCGTCGAGCTGTCGACCGGTATAGGAAAGCTTGGAGCGCAGCCGCCGCCACGCTGTTTCCTCATCTTCCCCCGGCTGCGCTTGGAGGAACTCCATGCCACGCACATTGATGGCGATCCTGCCCCGCGCGCAAAGACGCAGCAGACGGTCCTTCATTAAGGTTTCACCCAGCCAAGGAATGCAGTCTTGGCCTGCTGGACGCGGCTCTTGCAATTCTCGCAGTAGCTTGCCAACCGCTGAGTTATCACTAGCTGCTTCTTGCACCAGGTCGTCGAAGTCTTCAGGCACAAATAGATCATTGACCAGAGCCTCCTCAATGCCCTCGGGAATCTGTGCACCCTCTTTTCTCAAACTCTCGACGGAAAACATGCACTGACTCGAGTCGGTGAAATTCCAGCGATGGAGTACGGCAAAGCGATCAAAGCGTTTTTTCAGAATGTCGCGAAGCTCGCCCTGATACTTTGTGTGCAGCTTCTTGTACTCGGAGCTCTGACCACTCCATTCCAATGCCTTCATTTCAGCGCGAGCGAGGATCAGCAGATCGCGATCTTGAAATGCATTCGATGAGCCTGAGCGTGGCAGCAGGAAGCGAATGGTGTTGCGGCGCTTTTGCAGATGATCTTTGATCCAGAGACCAAGGCGCAGATCAGTGTTGTCCGGCTCTTCAGGGAGAACGAGGATTGGCAGGCGGTTATCCCAGCGCTCCGGCTGTTCCGACTCGTCGAGCGACGACCAAGGGTCCGACTGCCAGGATTTCGGCAGTGCGATCACACGGAAAGTTTTGGCTACTTCTTCGGTACCGCCGATGACGTAACGAACTTCCTTGGCAAGCTGCACAAGATCGGATCCATCAGAGAACAGTTTGTCGTTGCGCGCACAAGCCATCAACTTGGCCTGCGGGTTCTCTTCTTCACGGAAGACCAGGCGAAGGCCATCCTGATGGATATTGAAGCTGTTCTCTACGACGGTGGCCAATTCTACGTGGAAGGCGTTGTCGTCGATGGGCGTATCGCGCGTAATGTCTGCTTGCAGCGTCACAGGCTCGGCACCGGCTAGATTGCCTACAGCAATCGAGCGCAACCACAGCGCCCCCACAATTTCCTGCAGATGAGGGACGATACTAGCGTGCGTAGGTACGGCTTCCGTGACCGAGATGATGTTCTGCTGCGCCTTGGAGCGCAGCGTTCGGTGGTGTTCGTTTGATACTGAGTCCAACAGCGCACCAATGCCAGACGAATCGTCATCCAGCCGAAAATCAGCAGCAGTAAGAATAGGCGTAAGCTCGCCACGACTCTTGTAAAGGTTGGCCAGGATGCGAATCATGTCGCGCGTTTCCTGTGCGTCCGTTGCAATCAACACTTGCTCTTCGAGCAATCGCAGTAGGTGGGGGGCGTAGGGCCAGGATTCGTTGAACTCTTTGCGTTTGCGATCCTGCTCAGATGGCGGCACGTCCAGCAAGCGGAAGTACTCGGCGATGTGCTTGGCCACCAAGGATTCGATATTGGTCGTTGGAATCTGCAAGCGGTTATCGAACAGCCGGTGCAGCAGCATCCGCCGACGATCCTGCTGGATCCGCTCGGCGTTGCCGCCAGCTTTGAAATCAATGGCGACCGGATTAACGCGGTGTACCTGTTGGTAGGCGTCGCTGCCGCCATTGCGTACTGAGATGACCAGCACTAGCAGTTCGGGGTGCTCCTTGGCGATCTCCGACAATATCTGGATGAAGTTGAACGCCCAGTTCTTCCAAGGATACTGCTTAGTGTTAGTCAGGCCGTCGAACCATGTCTGGAATTCGTCCAGAAGCAACATCGTCGGAGTGTGCTGCAACAGCTCAAGGATCAGCTTGTCGGATGGGATATCGGTCTTCGCGGCGCCCATGCCTTCCCACTTACCCTTGATGTAGGTGCCGTGGGGGTGACGCTCGAAAAGCAAATCCCATAAAAACTTGTAGCGCTGGCGATGCAGGCTTTCGCCGAGCACGAGCATTTCGCTGCGAAGAGCGATCTTGCCGATCTGTGGATCATCCAAGGTTGTTGCCCAGGAATTGAGCCATGCGCCTGTGGAAGCTGGGTCATTGACCGCGTGGTAAAGCGCGGCCATCAAGTGCGACTTACCGAGGCCTCGTTCGCCGATAACAACCACCGGTCGACCCTGGTTTGGGCCGACGGCCTCGATGCCTTTCAGAAGGTCGTGCGTCGGGTAGGTGATTTCTAGGAACTGCGTGGCTGCAACCTGAGTTGCGCCAGTATTTGTGTCGTTGGAGAGCTCAATGGCTGTCCCTCTGAGGCGCTTACCTCGAAACTCCTCTCTCAGAGTCAGTCCAAGCATTACTTTCGCTCCCTTTTGATCGACTGAACAGGTGAACACCAGCTCAAAAATGCAGCGGCTAGGGGGCTGAAAAACTGATTCTGCCACCAGCCCCGCAGTTGCTCACCGAGATAACCGACTAGCACTCGCAGCTCCGCTATGGTTTTGGCATCGTTAATCATGAAGCCTCTCGTCATCCAGCTGGCAAAGAGCCGAATGATAAGGTGGATGCCATCATTTGGGGCAGAATTCTTTGGCCAACCTTCAGAGCCTGCTAGCCCAAAAACGCATGACTAGCATCCCCGAAGGCCTTGGTTACAGCCTTGCAGAGATAACTCTTCTCTTAGAAAAACGTACTCTGCCCTTCCACCTCACCAACATTCAGCAAGTAAAACGGGTTGGGGGGAATCTCGACCAACCCTTGACAGGCTTTATAGGTAACCCAAAGACGCTGGCCTCTACTCCACAGGCAATTGACCATGTAGTACCTGCCGGTCTAGTACGTCTCCAAGGCTGCAAAAGCGTCTTAGAACACATGCCTCCGTCTGCGCTGAGACATCAGTTTCTTTGCTCACCAATGCTTCGCTTCGAACCACGACCTACGCGATTTACTCACCCATGACAGATACCGATTCATATCCGAACATGTCCTTGGAATTAAGGTCTGGCGCTGACACAGCTCGACAAACGTGTTTATGTCGAACACGAAATCGACGTGCGAGACGCCATACCGTAGGATCCGGCGCTGTTTCCAGCTGCCGACTTGGATCGGGAGCGATCCGAACATGATTCGCCAAATTGGAAATAAACGCCGAAAGAAGTTAATTCAGTACCAACGATCCGCTTGTGGCCCTATTCATCCTAGTCATCATCAGTCCGCCCCTGTACGCGACCCAAGATAAAAACTAAATTTTGACGCGCCCCTCAAGAATTCGAGCAGCAAGACCGTCTTTAAAATGAAAATAGCTAGCCATTAAAAATAAAACTAGTTGCCCCCACCCAAGATATATTGTGGGCTGCGCCACCATCCCAAAATAAAACAGCAAAGACATTGCAACCAAGAAAAATCTCTTTGCCGAGTATAACCCAAACTGCGTGTCATCTGCGGCGCGATGTTTAATTGCAGACCGAGACATTCTCACTGCAATCTGGCCAAAGATGATACTGGACACTAACGACCAATCAGGTGCTAGTAAGATTTCTTCCCACGACGATGTATACAGTTTGATTGCCACAAGAAAGACAAAAGGCGTGACTATGAAGATGTACTCGGAAAAAAGCTCCGCCCACATCGTACTTCGTTTTTTAGAAGAGAGGTTTTGTTTCATGCTGTAATCCGACATCGCGGTGAATTTGCAAAACTCTTACGACTTTCGCACCCGAAATGAACGGTTTACCTTTCCCCGGAGGCGGAGAGTAAATTTCAATTGAAACCTCAGCTTCCATAACGTCTCTGGGACCAATAGGTGCTATAGAGCCATCCTGGTAACGCTCAAGCCACGGCAAGTCAGTGATCTTGGCATTGTAGCGACTGTTCGTACTGACGCTGAGCATAGCCCAAGCTCCTTTACCGATGTTGACTGGCGCTCTGACGTAAAGTTTATCCACGCAGCCTTTAGATTCAGTCGTCCCTTGAAACATCTCTTTTGGATTCGCGTTGAAACGCCAGTGAGTATTAATAGCCGTGACATTTTCCGACTCAACAATGCTGGCCGAAGCGCTCTCTTCAGGAAGAAGTCTCTTATTTGCTTCTGACAATTTATTCAATGCATGTGCAAAAGCTTTCCGATCAATTGTTGGGGCAAACATCTGTTCATCATTAAACTTAGCCAGCTCAGCTTCAACTCCTGACGCTAGCTGGTCAACCTCTTCTTCAGTAGTAGTACTTTCGAGTCCCGATAATTCCTCCGCTAACTTCATACTTGACTCGAAAACAGCAGTCTCGAACCATCCCTTGAGGCGGCCAGGAACGGCCTTGAGCACACTAGCAACTGAACCTGTCTCGACACCTTCAAGCCGGAGAGCGAATTCTCCATGTGCGCCGAGACTCCCGACCATGACTTGGCCTATCGCTTCGTAGGCCTCAATATAACTACTCATAGCCTGGAAAATTTCAGCTGGCCGTTGACGCTCCTTCAAAAAGTCAATTTTTATTTTCAGCGTCTCGTGCATTCCTAACTACTTCCATGAAGATGGGTAAACGTCTACCTAATAGGCAGTGCGATCATGCTGACCAGGCAGGATAACCGCTCCCGCCGACAGTGGCAAAATGTCCACACCAGCGCCAGGGAGCTCAAACCTCGCATCACCATTGCCGACCACCCCAAACGTCAGCACTAAGAGTCGTAAAAAATGAGACCCTGTACATAAAAACACTATCCATTATGTCGACCTCATCTGCAATGTGTCAGTAAGCGAGCTTCGAATGCGACATACGAAAACTACTAGTGGAATTAATGTTCAGGCTCGAGGCAGATGAGTCCCTCATGAATAGGAATGTGGATTGGACAGAGATGCACCTTTTCGGATAAGCGGTATTCCAATTGGCATCCCAGAACTACAAAAAATATTTTCCCCAAATTTTTTCAATAATTTGAAGTAACGTTTCGGTGCGCGCTAGATCGATAGACAGACGCTGCACGGCTACGCCGCGTATCTGCGCCACCAGATCCAGCAAGGTGAACTCTGCATTGCTATCGCGCAGAACCGCGTAAGCAGCGTCAACCGCACCCTCGCGGCGCTACGAGGTGATCAGGATGTGAGGATCGCCAGTCGAGTTAGACGTTGGGACAGCAGCGCTCTACCGTCCGCATCCGTGCACCGGTTGGCCCTGATCGTTCTGTGCGCCAAACACGGATTTCAATCACCGACGTGTACTTTTCTGCCGTGAAAACCGACGTCGGCAACAGAGTCAGCCGATTGCCCGTCAGTCCAAGGGGCGACTGTAGATCGAGGACCATCATTTGTTGGCGGGCTCAATCGCGCCGAGAGCCTACTCCAGTCATGAGATTTCTTTTTTGGATCCCATTGAAGTCAATTGGCCAGCACCCCATATGTTTGGTATCACCCAAATAATCCCATTCGGAGGGGCTATCAAGTCATGGCTAGCGGAAAAATGATTGAACGCTTCGAAGGCACTGCTGGCCGGCCAGCCCTCGAAGAAGTGCTTTTGGACCAGAAGATGGTGGTGGGCAATACCGAACTGGCCAAGCGTCTAGCGGACGTTGGCTCGTTGATAGAGCTGGACGAGGGCCAAACTTTTATTGAACAGGATGCGGAGGATACCGACGTCTACTTCATCATTACGGGCCAGGTTCAAATCAAGGTCCATGATCGGGAAGTGGCTACTCGTGGTCATGGCGAGCACGTAGGAGAGATGGCTGCGCTCGTCGTCACAGCTAAACGCTCAGCTACAGTGATCGCCAGGGAGCCTTCGATTGTACTAAAGGTTTCGGCACACGATTTCAAGGCAGCTGCGGATACCTACCCTCGCATTTGGCAGTACGTCACTCGTCAGCTTGTCGAGCGGCTGAATCAACGCAATGACATGGTTCGTCCAGCCAGTCAAGCGCCTCGAGTTTTCATCATTTCCTCGGCGGAAGCCCTGCCAATTGCGAAGGAAGTCGAACGCCAGCTTGAGCACGACAAAGTTTTTGCAAAAGTCTGGACCGAGGGCACGTTCAGTGGTTCGAAGTATCCGCTTGAGAGTCTGGAGGAACAGCTTGATGAGTGCGATTTTGCCATAGCTGTTTTCCAGCCGGACGATGAGATATTTAGTCGCGGCGAATCACAGAACGCACCACGCGATAACGTAATTTTCGAGATCGGGCTATTTATCGGCCGGCTCGGCAGGAGGCGTTCCATCATCTTAATTCCTAGAGGTGAAGGGGTTCGATTACCTTCCGACCTCGCAGGCTTCACTAACGTCACCTATGGGCCGGCCGTTGGCAAAGACCCTGCAAGACTCGGCCCCGCATGTACTGAGTTGCAGAAAATTTTCAACGAGCTTGGCCCTAGGTGAGCTAACAAACATCAGTCACTTCGGTATGCAATCTGCTCCATGCATGGTTGCGTACCCTTACGGTAAGGAGTGTTGCAGTGAGCAAGAGCTGGAACCATAACCGCGCGGTCGAACACATCGACAAAAAAATGGCTGATGTGGAAGACGTCACCATCAAGGACTACACCCGCGACATGTCGCTGGAGTCGATCCCTACGAATGTGGCCTATAGGGTCAACGGTGTTCACATGTATGTGGACATTCAGAATCTCCAGGACATGCTCGAAACTACGCAGGTCGAAGGTACCGATTGTCATAAGCGAACGCTACGGTTCCTTGACCAACACTATCGCGCGGTGAAACGCATCCTTAATCAGGTCGACGCTCGACGAGTCGACTTCCATAGCCAACGACTGCATTCGCTGTTCACTAAACCCTACAATAGCGAAACCGACGCTGAGAAGAAGCGTGTCCAACGAGCGGTTGCCACTGCACAACTCATCATCGATGTGCTTGCGGAAACAGGTGACGATGTTGAAAAAATCCCAGCAGCCAAAGTTCGTATTGGTATCGACACTGGCTTGTCACTCGCCGTGAACAACGGCCGAAATGGTTACCGCGAACCACTGTTTCTGGGCGATCCCGCCAACCATGCAGCCAAGCTTGCGAGCAACAACAGTGCAAGAGGCATCTACCTCACAAATGCTTCGCGTAATGCCATCGGCTTGGCGGAGCAGGACTCGCCCGAAAAAACACCTTTAACTGTCGAAGAAATCAAAACCTGCCAGGAAGCCGCCAAGCTAGGTATGACGACCGACGAGATCGTCGAAGAGTGGCGCGAAGACCTGAAAAACAACCCTATCGGGGGTTATCAGTTCACACGTCAGACCCCTCCTCTATGCGACATGGATATCTCTAAACTAACGCCGGCGAATTCCAAGCGGCAGGAGATGGTGAGTACGTACGCCGATATCGATGGTTTCACAGCTTATGTAGCCGAGAATATCGACGATAACGCTGAGGACGTGGTACGCACCCTACATGTCTTACGTGCAGAGCTTGAACGCGTGGTCACGTCTGACTTCAAGGGACGGCGAGTACGCTTCATCGGTGACTGTATCCAGGCCCTAACATGTGAAGGCACAGCACATAACACTGACGAGCAGAAATCGGTTTCGGAAGCTACTCGCCTGGCAGGTGCGTTGCGCAGCAGTTTCAATTTGGCGATTGAACGTTTGGGGACGAAAGGATATGAAACGGGTGAACTCGGCCTTGCCATCGGTTTCGATCTAGGGCCGATTTCTATAACGCGTTTGGGCAAACACGGCGACCGTATTCGCTGTGCCATTGGACGCAAGGTAATTGAGTCCGAGAACCGCCAGTGCGCATGCAAAGGTACGGAAACTGCGATTGGCCAAGCGGCCTATGACGCTGCAACCGATGCCGTTAAAACGCTGTTCGGCACACCCCGAAAAACCGCAAACCTTGATTATGTTGAGGCGACAGAAGCCTTGGCCGATAAGGGTGATGAGTCGGCAAAGCAAGCGCGTTCAGAAGCTTATGCCGGAGCCCCCGCTGTGATTCTTGCAAATGATCGAGAAATCCGACCCTATGCGATCACAGTGGCCGGCAAGTCGAATCAATTTTGATCACTGCGATCGATCTGATTGAACAACTAGCCCCCGATTTTGGGGGCTCTTGCGCCAGGATTACTGATTCCTCAAGCCTCTTGGATCTGCCAATTCAGTTGGTTGATGGCAGAGTTCTTCACTACCGATTATTGCTGCAGCAGAACGGCGAACGCCTCTCTGCACGAGAGGAAGCTCCCGTTCAGTTGCCTGCCTTCTGTCCAGAGCGGCACATCAATTACGACGGTACTTTTTGCCTCTACTTTCCGGCCGCCAGTCAGCTGACCGTCACCGACAGCACCTCTGCGGTCGTTTGGTTTGAGACGCTTTACAAGTACTTGAAGCTGCAAGAACGTGCCAGGGTTCAGCGAAAATGGCCCAATGCAGATGCTTGGGCGCACGGAGGGGCAGCACACCATCAGCTACGAGCGCTCAAGGCTGCATCTGCTCTGAATAACAATATCGCTGCTGCCGTTGCAGGGAATCAGGTTCAGCTAACTCGTAGAAGGTCGAACAATCGTTCGATATTAGAAATCTGGATCCATGGCGTTCACGTCTATAGCGTTTGGGAAAACCACAAGCGGGTAATCAACCAAAGGAAGCGATGCTTTTGCAAGACATCCGGGTTGCGTCGCCCGAAAAGACTACGTCGGTGTATCGACCATGCAAAACATGCGTCCGAGCTCGCTCTCGCTATGCGTGACTGGGAAGATGAAGAGAAACGCTATTGGGATAGCATACATGGCGTAACGTGTTGTGGATCGTGCGATAGCTGCCCGCTTCCACGTAAGTCTTGACCACATACCGTGCGCAGCCCCTTAAGGTAGTCGTCCGCTTTTGTAGTGTTTGAGGCAGCCGTCATTTCCTCGGATTCGGCCAATGATGATCATTGTTCAACGATAGCAAGAAGCAGCTTCGGGCAGTTCACTACCGATCATGGTTACGAAGCGTGCTGGTCAACTCCGATGCAATCGGTGGTCTCGAATGCAAACTGGTGGACAAGTGAAGCGCAGTATTCCAATTGGTATTCCAACATAAAATAAAATCCAACATTAATTCTATAAATCAATAATTTACAGATCTAATTCAAATTACCCCGGCTCCACCAACTTTACATCTAAAGACGTCCACGGACGTCTTTTTTTGTGCCTGAAATTCAGTAAATACAAGGGTTTCGGGGCCATTGAGGGCTTTCGAGGCTTTTAGTGTTCCAGGCGATTTGGTACTCCCAGTGATATTCCAGTCAGGGTCTTAATAGCCCGGATGATCCCTAACCACACGCCGGTGGCCACTTGCAGGCTGGTGGCCGTTTTGATGATGCAATCTGCCCGCCTAAGCCTTATCAACGCAGATATTAGCCAACGAAATCCCCCCCTCCTGCTTCACGAGAAGACTGGTTCTGTCCGAGCGCGAACGCCTGCGGCAACCATCAGGACGATGGCGGGCACAATAACCACGCTGGCCGATAGCATCGCCCCCTTGAATCCGGCCACATTCAACGCACCTCCACCGATAATCACACCCAGCCCGATCGCGCTATTCAGTACAGCGGTATGGATTGCCGTGGCCGGTACCGTGTGATCACCGGCAATCCTCAACACCCAGGTCTGCAGGCCAGTAAACAAAGCGGAAATGGCCACCCCCCAGATCACCAGCAAGATAACCACCGGCGCGATGCCCAGAAGAGGACCGTAAATGCCCAGGGTCACCAAGGCCAATGCCATCGCAATCAACGCTATCAGAATGAAAGCGCTCAAGTAGCGATCAATAAAGAGCGCACTAAGCAGATTGCCGAGGAAACCTGCGGCCCCGAAGGCGAACAGCAAGACAGCAATCAAGTACGCCGTAATCCCAGGTACTTGGCCAATAAACGGTTCGACGAAAGTGTAGGCACCAAAATGCGCAGCCGCTGTCAGGCCGGTAATGACGTAAGTGATCAACAGATCCTTACGCCGCAGCACCGCTGCGAACCCGACACCCCTGGCAAGCGAATGAATCTGCATGCTGGGAAGCACCAGTGCTATCGCACCGGCGCTGGCAACACACATCAAGGCCAGGCACACAAAGGCCGTGCGCCAGCCATCGTATTGGCCCACCAGATTGATCAACGGAACGCCCATGACCGTGGCGATCGTTATGCCGCCCAACACGATCGAGGTGGCTAGCCCCATGCGATGCAGCGGCACAATATGCGCGGCAGTGGCAGCCACGATTGCCCAGAACACACCATGGGCTAATGCGCCGACGGCGCGGGCGCCGAGCAACGTCGAAAATTCGGGGGATAACGCCGCCAGGCCGTTGGATACGACCAGTATCAGCATCAACGCGATCAGCAGCGTCTTGCGCGGAATCCAGCGGTTCAGCCAGTTGGATAGCAAGCCGCTGGCAGCGCCGATCCATGCGTACAACGTCACCGTCAGCCCGACGGTAGACGGGGGTTGACCCAGGTCGGATGATATCTGCGACAACAAACCAATGGGGGCGAACTCGGACGTCACCATCGTGAACGAGGCCATACACAGCACACTGACTGCACACCCTATCCGCAAGGCTGAGCTGACCATCGATAATGTCCATCCCTGTTCACTGCTGAGTCATGGTGAAGCCACTCGCGTTGCCGGCGCTGCGCGGGTGGGTTCGACACCTTCTACGTTAGATATCCACGGACACATCATACTCGGCGAGCCGAAGGCCGAAACATCGTCCAGATACGTTGAAGGTTAACCGACTGGCGACAGCGTTCGCGAGCGTCGCCAAACCGCCTGCTTGCCTGTGCTTCTCAAGCCAAAGCCGGGTTTATCTCCAGTGAGGGACGCACTCCAATCAGGTTCGTCTTCCAATCATTATGCCGGGTCACAAAACCCCAGGGCATGTGAACTTCAATGCACGCCCGCCTTATCAGTTACGACGTGCGCTGCATGACAACCGGCGTTGCAGTAGAAAGACAGCACTCAAGTTAGGCGAACTCGGAAGTCGTCACTTTCAACTCGGGGCTAGCGGCACCGCAGGACGGGCCTTCGGAATTTTCCCGCAAGATGTCGCGCGCTTGATGAACTGGCGCGCAGTGACTGACGCGGATAGCCTCCCCCAGTCGCTGCAAAATCAGCGACCGGGTTTAGCAGCTCGGTTAATATCAAGGCCGGCAAAGCCACCCTCCGTTCCAACGATGCTTCTCGCGTCGGCTGGTTCGCGTTATGGCGGCTGTGCGTGGGGCACTTTCGGGTGCGCCGGGTTCCTTGATTCCTGGTCTGCTAACCCGCGCTCAGTCGCCACCCTTTTCGTTTAGCAGCGATGTCTGGCGACTCCATCAATCAAGGAGTTTCAGCCATGACAAAAATCACCCCCAACCCCCCTTCTGCTACCCTCTTCACCCTTGCTCAGGACATCTCCCCCGAAACCCTGCTGATCCAGGCCAGCGAAACCCTCGCCTCACTCAACGCCATGACCACCGACCTGGCCTTCGAACTCGAAGGCGCCAACCGTCACAAGTTACTGGGCGCCCAACAATTGATCGTGCTGGGTGAACTGTTGGTCGAGCGAGTGCTGGTACTCACCCAAGACGCGCAAACATTCCAGTAACCAAAAAGGCCGAGGCGCATTCCGCGTCTCGGCCTTTTGATGGCATCGAAGTATTTCTTGTCGAGCAGGTCGTTGACGTTCAGCGAGGCCGACCGTGTCGAGTGCTTCAAGCCCCCGCAAACGGGTTTCCAATCTTAATCATTATCAACACTCAAACCAGCAAGTTAGCCAACTAACTAATTTCAAACATCCGCCTGAATAGCTAATCATCCGCGTCGCTATTGCTTTAACGATAAACCTCTCGATTATTTTTATTTCACATATATTTTACATTCCCCTACATATGCTAATGTCATTACGACATCAACGCTATTCCAACCAAAATCAAGGGGTGTGTATGGCAGGTGTAATGGCATCCGTTAACAGCCGTACACAACTGGTAGGCCAGAACAGGCTCGAGTTATTGCTATTCCGGTTCAATGACCACCAGCTGTATGGCATCAACGTCTTTAAAGTCAGGGAAGTTATCCGCTGCCCTAAGTTATCTCTACTACCAAAGTCTAATAACAACATTTGTGGCGTTGCCAATATCCGCGGCGCTTGCATCCCTATTCTAGACCTCGCGATGGCAACAGGACTGCCCGGCATCACGGATAAAGAAAGCGCCTTTATTATACTTACGGAGTACAACAACCGCGTTCAGGGTTTCTTGGTCTATGCGGTTGAGCACATCGTCAATTTGAACTGGGAAGACATTCATCCGCCCCCCAAGGGCAGCGGTGACAACAATTACCTGACGGCCGTTACACGTGCCGATGATCGTCTGGTCGAAATCATCGACGTGGAAAAGGTGCTGACGGAAATCTCGCCCTCGTCCGAAGAAATATCCATTGGCGTGGTGGATGACGCGGTCACCCAGCAGGCCAGGCACCTGCGTGTGCTGACCGTGGACGACTCGATGGTGGCGCGTAAACAGGTGACCCGCTGCCTGGAGACGGTAGGCGTCGAGGTGGTCGCCTTGAACGATGGCCGCCAGGCGCTGGATTACCTTCGGGCCATGCTCGACGAGGGGCGCAACCCGGACGAGGAGTTCCTGATGATGATTTCAGACATCGAAATGCCGGAAATGGACGGTTATACCCTGACCGCCGAAATCCGCAGCGACCCGCGCATGGCCAAGTTGCATATCGTGCTGCACACCTCCCTGTCGGGCGGTTTCAACCAGGCCATGGTCAAGAAAGTCGGGGCCGATGATTTCTTGGCGAAGTTTCGCCCGGATGACCTGGCAGGCCGCGTAGTCGCGCGTATCAAGGCTGCGAGCCCTCTCTGAAGCCGCAAAACAACAAGACTCAAGCCAAGGAGGCTGATGGGAAACACATAACAAAAACATCAACAGAGGGCATACCATGTTGAAGTGCAATGAGCTCAACCTTGAGGCGCCTGACGGCGAGGAAAAGCCATTTTGGCGGGGCGGCGCAAAGTCTGAGGCGCCGTGCGCCTTGGGCTGCGGTGCTCAGCCGGCCGCGCCTGCCACGGCGGCTGCGCCAGCTAACCCAGTCATCCAAACATCCATGCAAGACGAGTTGGTCGCCGCACAGGAAATCTGTAGCCGCGCCAAGACCGCCGTTGTCGAAATGTTCGGCCATGTCCGCATGGGCCGGGCCCTGGAGCTTGAACACATCAGTGCACTGGCGGACGACATTTCGAGCTCGATCGCCCGCCATCCCGATGCCTTTATCAGCCTGGCACGCCTGAAAAGCATCGACGACTACACCTACATGCATTCGGTCGCCGTGTGTGCGTTGATGATTGCCTTGGGTAATCAATTGGGGCTGTCCACCGCAGTGATTCGGCGCGTCGGGATGGCCGGGCTGCTGCACGACATCGGCAAAATGGCCATACCGGGCGCCATCCTCAACAAGCCCGGCCGGCTGAGCAGTGACGAATTGCAGCTGGTGCGCACCCATCCATTGGAAGGTGAAAAAACCCTGCTGGCGGCCTCGCAGATGTGCGAAATGGTCGTGGATGTGTGCCTGCATCACCACGAAAAAGTCGACGGCACCGGCTACCCCCATCAGTTGGCGGGGGACCAGATCAGCCTGGTGGCCCGGATGGCGGCGGTGTGCGATGTCTACGACGCAATCACCTCGGACCGCTCCTACAACCAGGGCTGGGACCCCGCCGTCGCCATCCAGAAAATGTCCACATGGGAGGGGCATTTTGATGACGAGGTATTCAGCGCGTTTTTAAAGTCCGTGGGTATTTACCCGGTCGGCTCTATCGTTCAATTGAAAAGTGGCAGTATCGGCGTCGTGATAGAACAACATCCCGACTCTTTATTGACGCCAAAAATAAAAGTGTTCTTCCTGCCCGTTCTAAATCTCTATGTCACACAGAAAATAATAGACCTGAGTGATCCCGCACAACCCGACCGGATTGTCGCGCGAGTACCGACCCAGCGTTACGGCTTTAAAAACACCGAACGTTTATGGCTCGATGAAGAGATGCCCAAAGAGCATTAAGCAATCCCCAGCGCTGTACCGCATGTCTATGCCTAAGCAGCCAATGATAAAACACTATGCCTTGCGCAAAGAAAGTACCGAAATGTCGACATTCGATGATGTTGGCGACTATTTAGCATGGGCAGGAAACATCATGAAATTCAACTCATTGCAGACTCGAATTTGCTTCACCGCCGGGCTCTGCCTGTTTATCTCGTGTGCGAGCCTGGTCTTATATGGCCTTTATTCCTCAACCGCCAATCAAGCCTATGTCGGCACGGAAGTTTCAACCCTGATTGAAAGTGCCACCATCCGCGAAGTGCAAAACCTGGCCGAGTCGCGTGCCAATGCCATCCAGGCAAAACTTCAGAACGCCTTGGATTCGGCACGCACAATGGCCAACACGCTGGGAGCGAGTAAAAGTGCCCAGAGCCCGCTGACCCTGGGCCGTGAGCAGATCAATACGATGCTGCTCAGCGTGCTCAAGGACAACCCCGACTTCAACGGCACATATTCATGCTGGGAGCCGGATGCGCTGGACGGCCAGGATCAAGCCTTTCGTATCAATGAGGGCGGTAACAACCCGTTGACGGGCCGCTTCACCCCCTACTGGACACGCAGCTCGGATGGCAATATCGCCGTGCAACCGCTGGTTGAGTACGACTCCGATGCCCGCCACCCCAATGGCGTGTTGAAGGGCGGCTGGTACTCCGGCCCTCGGGACACCCAGAAAGAAAGCGTCCTCGACCCGCTTCCCTATGTGGTGCAAGGCAAAAATGTGTGGCTGACCACGCTATCGGTACCTATCACCGCCAATGGCAAGTTCTACGGCGTGGTCGGTGCTGACTTCGACATCTCGTTTATCCAGAAGCTCAGCGAGCAAATGTCCGCCGACCTGTATGGCGGCAAAGGCTCCGTGGCGATCCTGAGCCATCAGGGGTTGGTGGTGGCCGACAGTAAACGCCCGGAACTCATTGGCCAGTCACTGAAAGCGTTGTTGCCCGGCTCTTGGGAGAACGTGTTGAGCAATGTACAGAAGGGTAAGGGAGACAGCCGGTTCAACCCGGACTCCCAGGAAATCGAAGTGCAGATGCCGATCAACCTGGGGCGCACCGGCAAGCCCTGGGCGATCGTGATCCATCTGCCCAAAGCGGTGGTCATGAGCCAGGCCATGGCCCTGGAGCAGGAACTGCAGTCACGCGGCGTCAAGAGCAGCATTTGGCAGGTCTCGGTTGGCGTCGGCATCTCCTTGCTGGCATTGCTTGTACTGTGGTTCGCCACCGCGAAAATCGTCGGTCCGATTCGTGAAGCCGCCGCCCTGGCCGCCAACATCAGCCTGGGTGATTTCTCGCGCCGGCTGGTGCAAAAATCTGAAGATGAAGTGGGCCAATTGTCCTTTGCCTTGAACGATATGTCGGAAAGCCTGCAACGCCAGGTGCGCGTGGCCGAGCGTATTTCCGAGGGGGACTTGGATCTGGAAGTACGCCTGTCCTCGCCCAATGACACCCTGGGCAAGTCGTTGGAAAAAATGGTCGGCAACCTGAACAACTTAATTTCCCAGGTACAGGCCAGCGCCACGCAAATCACCGGCAGTTCCGCACAGGTCACCGAGTTAAGCCAGTCGCTGTCCGACGGCGCGTCCAATTCCGCTTCGTCCATCACCGAAATCAGTGCGGTGATGACCCAGATGGCGGCGCAGACCACCGACAACGCCGCTAATGCGAAGAAGGCCGACGAGCAATCCCAGGCTTCGCGCGCCGACGCGGGAGAAAGCGACAAGCTGATGAGCGAATTGATCGCGGCCATGGCGGAGATCGACAACTCGGGCAAAGACATCACTGCCATTATTACCACCATCGACAACATCGCCGCTCAAACCAACCTGCTGGCGTTGAACGCGGCCATCGAGGCGGCACGCGCCGGCGAACTGGGTCGCGGTTTTGCGGTGGTCGCCGATGAAGTCAGGAGCCTCGCCGCCCGTAGCGCCGAAGCCGCCCAGCAAACTGCCGCGCTGATTGCCGACTCTTCGACCAAGACCCAGCGCGGCATGATCATCGCCGGCCGCACAGCCGACTCGTTGCGAAATATCGTCACCGGCACCAGCACGGTGTCCAGCCTGGTGTCGTTGATCTACCAAGCCTCCAGTGAGCAGGCTTCCGGCCTGCAACAGGCGAGTATCGGCCTGGAGCAGATCGACGAAGTCACCCAGCAGAATCAGGTCAACTCCCAGCAATGCGCGGAGGCGGCCAAGAACCTGTCGGAACGGGCCAACTCCATGCAACAGGGCCTGAGCCGGTTCAAAGTCAAAGCCTCGTAATGCCTCACGCGAAGCCAGGGGACGTTACCCCTGGCCCAGCCCCTTAAATCCACTCTTCGTTCATCAAATATTAAGAATCGCCTCCCTATACTCGCCGATTGCGGGCCGTTCCCCCGAGCGGTCCCCTGCCCCGGTAGCCACAACCCATGACGCGCCCCGCTCCCCTGCTGCTCCTGCTTGCTGGTCTGCTGTTCTTCTTTGCCCTGGGAAACCACGAACTGCAAGGCTCCACCGAAGCCCGCGTCGCGGGGATCGCCATGGCCATGCACCTGGACAATGATTGGGTCGTGCCGCAACTGTTTCGTGAACCCTTCCTGGAAAAACCGCCCCTGAGCCTGTGGCTGGACGCCGGAGCGATTCGCCTGTTCGGTGGCACGCCTGGGGCGGTACGCCTGGCCTCGGCATTTGCCGGTCTGTTCAGCGTGATGCTGTTCTATGGAATGCTGCGCCGGTTCGGGCGCCCGAAAACATTGGCCTTCAGCGCGGCGCTGATCCTGGCGACCATGGCCAGCTACTGGAGCAATGTGCGCGGCGTGGGGGAAGACTCACTGCTCAGCCTCGGCGTGACCACCGCGCTGCTGGCGTTCTACCAGGCGATGCGGCCTGAGTCCGAGCGCCAAGGCTCCACGACCTGGGCCTGGGCGCTGTTTACCGCCGGGATGGCGATCGCCACCTTGAGCAAAGGCGTACTGGGCCTGGCGATGCCGGGCATCGTGATCTTTGTGTACCTGGCCAGCACCAGCCTGATGGACAAGCGCCTGCGCATCGCCGACTGGCTCAAGCCAGCGCTGTTCACCCTGCTGGCATTGGTGCCGCTGATGATCTGGCTGGGCTTCCTGTTCCAACGCGGCGGAATGCAGGCCGTGGGCGAAGTGCTGTGGACCAACAGCGTCGGGCGCTTCAGCGGCTCGTTTGTGGAGGCCGGGCACTACGAACCGTTCTACTACTACATCGCCAAGCTGCCCGAGGCCTTCCTGCCGTGGAACATCCTGGTGTACCTGGGCCTGTGGCATTTCCGTAGAAGCCTGGTGCGCAACCGCTATCGCCTGTTTTTCAGCGTATGGCTGGTGGCGCAGTTCACCCTGCTGACGCTGGCCTCAAGCAAGCGCACGGTTTATCTGATGACCCTGACACCCGCCGCCGCTGTACTGGCCGCAGAATATGCCCGGGTGTTGCTGGAATGGCTCAAGGATCACAAGCCGGCGTTGTACCGCTACCACCGGCACGTGATCGGCGGTGTCTTCAGCCTGCTGATCGCCTGCTATCTGGTGACCGCATTCTGGTTCGCGCCAAAAGCTGATGCGCGCCAGTCATTCGTACCGGTGATCAGTCAGGTCCAGGCGCTGCAGGCGCAAGGCAAGGAAGTCGCGCTGTTCCAGCCCAACGAGCGGATCGCGGGGGCCGGCGTGTTCTATATGAAGGGGTACCTGAAGATCCTGCAGACGGAACCCGACCTGCACCGCTACCTCGCGGCCAAGCCCGGCAACGTTGCGCTGCTGGACCATACCAACGACTTGACCGCCAAGGTCACGGTGATCAAGGAGATGGCAATCAACCGCCAGCCCTACTACTTCATCGAGCAGTAAGGCCGGCGCGGGCATCAGTGTTTGGTGACCTTGTCCAGGTAACCCATGGCGAACGCAGAGATCACGAAGGTCATGTGAATGATCACGTACCACATCAGGTGTTGCGGATCGACGTTCTTGGCGTCCATGAAGATGCGCAGCAAGTGGATGGAGGAAATCGCCACGATGGAGGCCGCCACTTTCATCTTCAGCGACGAAGAGTCCATGGTGCCCAGCCAGTTGAGCTTTTCCTTGTTTTCATCGATATCCAGCTGCGAGACGAAGTTCTCGTAGCCGGAAATCATCACCATCACCAGCAAGCCGCCGACCAGGGCCATGTCGATCAACGACAGCAGCACCAGGATCAACTCGGACTCGGCCATCGAGAACACGCTCGGCAGCAGGTGAATCACTTCCTGGAAGAATTTCAGCGCCAGCGCCAGCAACCCGAGGGACAGGCCGAAATAGATCGGCGCCAGCAGCCAGCGCGAGGCGTACATAGCATTTTCGATAAAGCGTTCCATTGGATCTCACACAGCATGGCTAGAAATGGCGGCGAGTATACCAGCCGCTATAAGACACCTGTAACCACGAGAAAACTGACCTGGGCGGCATCTGTAAGAGAATTTTTCTGCTAGTGTCGAGCCCAATAACTCGGCTCGATGACGTCGGACAGGAAAAAACTCAGATGATGGATGTGCGATCCCCTTTGGCCAGCGTTGGCCTATGCGCCGCATTGTTACTGGCCGGCGGCTGTTCCCCAAGCGATGAACAGAAACAGGCCACCCTCGAAGAGAAAACCGCAAAGTTCGAACATTCCCTCGACAGCATCCAGGATCCGAAACTGCGCGACGCCATTGCCGACCTCGGCGGCTCGCTGCTGCTGCTGGAACGGGCGCGGGTCAAGCTGGCCACCAAGCCCATAGAAGCCGAATACGGCGAAGACACCCTCGCCCTGCTCAAGCACTACCCCACGCCGCAAGGGCTGGTGGACACCTACATCAATGGCTTGTTCGTACTGCGCAAAGCCTCACATTCGGACTACCTGACCGACCTGCAGCCGGTCTTCCCGTTCAACTTCAATGTGCCAGACCAGTTCCCCTTCCCCCACGGCCTGGAATGGCAATCCGTCACCTTGAGCAACAACAAGATCGTGCCGTTCCAGCCGGAATGGTCGGAAACTGATCCCGGCATCCAGTTGAGCCCCAGCAGCTCCAACCTGACCAACCCGGATGACCTGACGGTCACCTATCCGTTCATCGATGGCATCGAGACGGAAAACAAAAGCCAGCCGCAACCCGTCCGCCTCAAGGGCACGGTAGAAGTGATCGCACCGGGCAAAGCGCTGACTTTCGATTTGTCGAAAAAGGACGTGGGCCACAAACGCACCGAAGGCAATATCACCGTCAACCTGCTGCTCCTGGAAAAGAACTACGCCGAAATCGAACTGACCAACAGCCAACCGCTGGCACCGGAAGTGGGTGACGAATCGCCTAACCCCTTGCTGGTACAGGCGCGGGACAGCACCGGGCAATTCCTCACACGCTCGGGTTCGATCAACGAAAGCAGCGCGCAAGTCGAGTTCTACCAGAAGCAATTGGCCGAGATGCAAAAACAGAAGGCCTGGTCCGACGCATTTGAAAAGCAACTGGTCGATGAGCAGAAAGCCTTCGAACACAAGCAGAGCAGCCATTACGCCAAGGTCTATTTCAATGGCCTGATCGACACCCTGCAGATCAACGTGCTGGATTTCTCCACGGCCACGGTCACCCGCAAGGACCTCGACCTGCCGGTCCTGCGCTTCGACAAGAACAGCCTGGAAAAGACCGTACAAGCCCTGCCCATGCCGGTCACCGTGTATGACGACGGCGCCGCCAGCTGGCTCAAGGACGCATCGTTGACCGAGGAACAACTGAAGAAGAGCGTCACCATCAGCCAGTCCGTCGAAGATGCCAGCGCCGCCCATATCGTGTTCGACCACCCATTCACCTTCAATGACGACCTGGTGGGCAGCGAGCGCAACAGCAGCGAATCACCGGTGACGTTCTTCACTGCCGACGAGAAAGGTGAACGCGGCGAGCCTATTGAACTGCCGACCGAGGCGTATGAATTGAACCCGGCCCGCGGCACTCTCACCTACGACCTCAACCTGTTCCCGGAAAACCCGGCGTTTGTCGTGGGTTCGATCCCGTTGTTCCTGGCGACTATCGAGAAAGGCGACATCGATGCGGCCAAGCTGCCTAAGGGGTTGTCGCTCAAGGACAACGCACTGATCGTCGACCAAAAGGAATTCCCTGCCGACAGCTGGCGCTTCTACGCCAAGGACGCCAGCGGCAACTACCTCAAGGAAATCCTCGGCGTCAGCCACCGCGCCGAGGAATACGGCACAGCCTTGTTTGACGTGCATTATTTCTACGGCCAGCCGACGGCACTGGAAAGCTACCAGCGCACCGACCTCAGTACCGTGCAATACGGCTTTGAGGTCAAATTGGACAAGCCCGAGGGCAAATAAACGCGCCTACAGCGCCAGTTGCTCATGGCTGCCATTGAGCTGGCGGAGATGGGCCTGCATGTGCAGACACCAGATCTGCGGGTCACCCGCCAGCTCATAGCCGTGCAGGGTCAGGCTTTCGACGATCGATTGCAGCATGGTTTCTGCCACGAAGGGCCCATGAAACGGACCCTGGGATTTGATCGTGGAAGGTTGTTCGCCGGTCATTCCAGCGGCAAACAACAATGTCCACATCCCGTTATCCCCCGCGAGAGGGCGAATGGAACATTCGATGCGGGTAACCAGGCCGAAGCACTGGCGGGTAAGGCAAAGGTTGCGCGGCATGGCGGCGACCCTCGGTAGATCGGTGTTCAACCTCAACCTATGGCGAGGCTGTTTCTATCCAGCGACTCCTGTGGATATCCCTACGCTCAGAATAGAAGAAAAACACGACAAACCAAGGCTGTAGGGACCAACGGACATTAGTCCCCCAGAAGGAAGTCAATTTAGTGACGCAACCAGATCCAAATGTGGGAGGGGGCTTGCTCCCGATGCAGTGTGTCAGTCGACATCTACATGACTGACCTATCGCAATCGGGAGCAAGCCCCCTCCCATATTTTTGATCCGGCCTGGCCTCAGAACTCAGGTGGGCTTGGCTTCGGCCAGCGCCTGCTGCGCCAGCTCCTTCTCCGCTTCCTTCAGGTCTTCCTCGCTGATCATCTCGGCAATCGCGCGCAAGCGCTCGACCACGCGGGCATTGACGGTGCCCTCCGGGAACTGGCCCTCGGCGTCCGGCTCACCGGCATCCTCGCCCACCAGCAGGCTCAACGCCTCATCCGCCTGACGCACCGCATAGATATGGAATTGCCCGGCGCGCACGGCCTGCAACACCTTCTCATCCAGCATCAATGTGGCAACGTTGGCCTGGGGAATGATCGCCCCTTGCTCACCGGTCAAACCGCGGGCTTCGCACAGGCGGAAGAAACCTTCGATCTTCTCGTTGACCCCGCCCACGGCCTGCACTTCACCAAACTGGTTGATCGAACCGGTGATGGCAAAACACTGCTTGAGTGGCGTCTTCGATAAGGCCGAGATCAAGGTGCACGCCTCGCCCAGAGACGCGCTGTCACCGTCCACGTAACCGTAGGACTGTTCCAGCGCGATACTCGCCGAGATCGCCAGCGGGAACTCCTGGGCATAGCGGCTGCCCAGGTAACCGGTGAGGATCATCACGCCCTTGGAGTGAATCGGCTGCCCGAGGTTAACTTCACGCTCGATGTCGACAATGCCGCTGCCGCCCGGGTACACCGTGGCGGAAATCCGCGCCGGCACACCGAACGCCGAGTCACCGACCTCCAGCACCGTCAGCCCGTTGCACTTGCCGACCGCCGCGCCGGCGGTGTCGATCAGGATTACCCCGGCGAGCATGTCGTCGAGAATCCGCGCCGACACACGCCCGGTACGCGTGGCCTTGGCCTTCAGTGCACGCTCGATATGGCCAGCATCGGTCATTTCATCGCCTGCCAGGTGACGGATAAAATCCGCCTCACTCACCAGCTGGAACAAATCCCCGATACGCGCCGACAGACGGCCCTGGTGCTCTGCCAGCCGTGCGCTGTAGGTGGCCAGGCGCGCCACCGCGTCAGAGGTCAGCGGCGCCATGCCTTCTTCCGAAGTGCGGGTTTTGAGCAACTGGGCGAACTGCTCCAGGCTCTCGTCCACCATCGGGATGTCTTCGTCGAAATCCACCAGCACCCGGAACATCTCCTGGAAGTCCGGATCGGCGTCCTGCAGCGCGTAATACAACTGGCGCGAACCGATGATGATTACCTTGACCTGCAATGGGATCATCTGCGGGTTGAGGGTAACGGTAGCCAGGCGGCCCAGTTCGCCCAGGGGCGATTCCATCTTCAGCTTGCGCGACTGCAGGGAACGCTTGAGGGCGTCCCATACAAACGGCTCACTGAGCATCTTCTCGGCTTCAAGAATCAAAAAGCCGCCGTTGGCACGGTGCAACGCCCCCGGGCGTAACTGGCGATAGGTGGTGTACAGCGCGCCCTGGTCGGTGCTGTATTCGATACGGCCGAACAGGTTGTCGTAGGTTGGGTGCGGTTCAAACACCACCGGCGCGCCACCGTTGACCGCATGGCCCACCACCAGGCTCGGGCAGTATTGCTCTTCGAGCAGCTTGCGGGCCTGGGCGTCGGTCTTGGCGTCGTCCACCAATTGTTCCACCACGGTTTTCAGCAGATACACCTGCATGGCCTGCAGGTAACCGCAGACACCGGCGTTTTCCGCGTACTTTTCCGACAGCGGTGCGAGCAAAGGTTGCAGGGCCAGGGTGATGGTTTCTTCGTTGAACTGACGCAGTTGGTTATTGGACTCGCGCTTCCACTGGGGCAGGCTGGCCAACTCCTCGTTGAGGCGTTCTTCCAGCTCGGAAATATCCGTGTGGAAACGCTCGCGATCCACTTCCGGCAGCTGCGAGAACTCGGCCTCATCCAGGGCCTTGCCGTCGAGCATCGGGGTGAAGGCGATGTTTGAACTGTCGCGGTACAGCGCCACATCCTTTTCCAACGCCAGGCGTTCGATTACGTCCAGGGCCTTGTCGTAACGCTGATTGAAGGCGCGGTCGATGGCACTTTTGCGCTGTTGATAAGTAGGGTGCTCAAACACCGCAGGGAAGGTCGCGACGAGGTTGTCGACCAGCCCATTGATGTCGGCAATGAACGCCGCTGCCGCACCGCCTGGCAATTCCAGGGCGCGGGGTTCGCGAGGCTCGTCAAAATTATTCACATAGACCCAGTCCGCCGGGGTCTGCAGGCGCTTGCCTTCGGCCTTCAGGTAGCGTTTGACGAACGAAAAGCGGCCGGTGCCCGGCTCGCCCATGACAAATACGTTGTAACCGGGGCGTGGCATGGCCACACCGAACTGCAACGCTTCAACCGCGCGTTCCTGGCCAAGCACACCGCGAAAGGGCTCCAGATCATTGGTGGTCGAGAAGCTGAACTGTTCAGCGGAGAAAGGGCGAGTCAGCGCTTCGGGCGCTAGACGCAAGCTGGCAGCAACAGGATCAGGCATCGGGCTTCCTTACATCAGGCGGGGCAGATGACGGCATTCTGGCTCTCCGTTGCGCGCTCTGGCAAGGCGAGCCGTAGGGAAAGCATAGACACGGAACATACCCTACAAAAAAAACGCGACATTGCTGATTGTTTTATAAAAACACACGGAACCCTTGGAACGTGCCTAAACTCCAAACTGCGCGGGTTGGACTAATAACCGATCCCAGGGGCGCTATGAAGTGCCTGAACCCTTGTCCATTGGTTTGCACACAAAGAGAACAAAGCTATGAAACGGATCCTTCTCGGTACTCTCTTCACCGTCGTCTCCCTCAATGCAATGGCTGAAGCACCAGGCGGCCCGAACTGCGGTTGGGGCAACATGTTGTTCGAAGGCCAGCGCGGTACTCCGGCGCACTTCCTGGCTTCCACCACCAACGGTACTTCGGGTAACGCCACCTTCGGCATGACCTCGGGCACCAACGGCTGCAGCACCAACAGCGCGCTGACCTACGGCGGCAAGTCCTGGATTGCCATGAATGGCATGATGAACGAGCTGTCCGAAGACATGGCCAAGGGCAATGGTGAAGCACTGACCACCTACGCCGTGGTACTGGGCGTTGCTCCGGAAGATCGCGAGCACTTCGCGGCTGTGGCTCACGAGCACTTCCAGCAAATCTTCAGCAAGGCCGATGTGACCGCTGAAGACGTGCACAACAACACCCTGGCTGTACTGAAAGGCGATGCCCGTCTGGCGAAATACGCTACCCAGGCTTAAGCTCGACCTGCCCGCGCCTCCCCAGGCGCGGGTTTTATTTTTGGACCCGCCTCCCTTTGGGTCTCTCTAATTTCCGACTTAAGTTGCCCTTATGCTCAAACGCTTTGCCTGGATGGCACTCCTCGCCTGCGCCCCGCTGCACGCGGCACCGCACCTTGATGATCAACGTTTGCAGCAATTGGCCAATGATCCGTTCTGGCTCTCTTTAGGCCATTACGAAGCCGGCAAAATCAGTGGCTGGCGCAGTTATGTCAGTGAAAAGAAATTCTTCCTCGCAGCCGATGGCGCCCACCACCCGGATGCAGAACTCAAGGCCACCGTCGACGCGCTTTACGCTCCGGCCAGCCTGGGTGAAAAACACGCCCAATGCGTTTATCCCGCACGTACCCGCTGGCTCAAGGATCAGTTGCACCTCACTGACTTGCCCGCTGTGGACTGCAAGGAATTCAAGCAGTGGTTCAAGGACGTCGCGCCCCATAGCGCGGTCATGATCTTCCCGGCGGCCTACCTCAA
Source organism: Pseudomonas sp. B14(2022) (assembly GCF_012030485.1). Classification (NCBI taxonomy): domain Bacteria; kingdom Pseudomonadati; phylum Pseudomonadota; class Gammaproteobacteria; order Pseudomonadales; family Pseudomonadaceae; genus Pseudomonas; species Pseudomonas sp. B14(2022). Next base: position 13,082 of record NZ_JAAUVM010000018.1, on the reverse strand, counting down.
CAGCCCGTCCTCGATGTTCGGCCATACCCTGCTGCGTATCGACCAGGCCGACGTGCAGAGCAACAAGACCGCGCTGCTCAGCTACGCGATCAACTTCGGCGCCTATATCGAAGGCTCGGACAACAGCATCCTGTATGCCTGGAAAGGCCTGATGGGCGGCTACCCCGGCCTGTTCGCCCTGGTGCCCTACCAGGAAAAACTCTCGGAATACCGCAGCCTCGAAAACCGTGACCTGTGGGAATACCGCCTCAACCTCACCCAGGTCGAGACCGAGCGCATGGTCGAGCACGTGTGGGAGCTCAAGCAGATCCAGTTCGACTACTTCTTCTTCGATGAAAACTGCTCCTATCGCCTGTTGGAACTGTTGCAAGTGGCCCGCCCCGGCCTGCGCCTGACCGAACAATTCCCGCTTACCGCCATCCCCACCGACACGGTCAAGGCAGTGAAAGAGGCCGGTCTGGTCGAGAAGATCGACTACCGGCCTTCCCGTGAGCGCGAGCTGCTGGAGCGCGCCAAGCCGCTGGACAGCGATGAGCAACAGTGGGTGCTGAAGGTCAGCGACGACCAGCAGCAATTGCAGGCGCCTGCCTTCAAGGCGTTGCCTCGCGACCGCCAGGCCCTGATCATCGACGCCGCCTACCGCCTGGGTCGCTACCGCGCCAACGGCCTGGAACGCGACACCGCACGCTCCCAACGCAGCTTCGAGCTGCTGCGCGCGATCAACCAGAACCCCGCGCCCGACCTGAAGATCACGCCCCCCGGCCTGCCCGAAAACGGCCATGAGTCACGTACCTGGCAAGCCGGCATCGGCACACGCGGCGACAAGGCATTCGGCGAATATGGCCTGCGCATGGCCTACCACGACCTCAACGACAACGCCGAAGGCTTCCCCCTCGGCGCGCAGATCGAAATCCTGCAGATGAAACTGCGCCAGTACGAAGGTAACCACTGGCAACTGCAGCAACTGGACCTGGCCACCATCCGCTCCCTGACCCCGCGCAACGCCTTGCTGCAGCCGTGGTCCTGGCAAGTCACCGGCGGCCTGGAGCGCGTACCCGGTAAACACGACGACGAAACCCTGGTCGCCCATGTCAACGGCGGCGCCGGCGGCACCTGGCAACTGAGCGACGACATGCTCGGCTTCGCCCTCGGCACAGTGCGCGTGGAACACAACAATGACTTCAACGAAGCCATCTCCCCCGCTGCCGGGTTCAATACCGGCGTGTTGTGGAAAAACCCACTGGGCAATTTGAGCCTGGAAGCAAAAGGGGATTTCTTCACCAATGGTGAAGTGCGGCGCAGCCTCAGCCTGAACCAGCAGTGGGAACTGTCCCGCAACCTGGGCCTGCGCCTGAGTGCACAGCGCGAGTACAGCCACTTGTCGACGCCGGTGAATGAAGTGATGCTTGAGGTGAAGTGGTATCACTACTGACTAACACCTTTTGTCAGCATTGCCCGCACAATCAGGAGTTCACTCGACATGGCCGTTACCTGCACCACCCTTGAAGAAGTTCGAAACAACATCGACCGCCTCGATCAGCAAATCGTCACCCTGCTGGCCGAACGCGGCCGCTACGTCTCCCAGGCGGCACGCTTCAAAAAAGACACCGATGGCGTCAAGGCCCCACAGCGGGTTGAGCAGGTGATTGCCAAGGTGCGGGGTTTATCGGAAGCCGTAGGCGCCAACCCCGAGGTGACCGAGCAGGTCTATCGCGCGATGATTGCGGCGTTTATCCAGCAGGAATTGGCGGAACACGCGGCTCTGACGACCAACCAGGCAACATAGGCCCTTGTGGTGAGGGCGCCAACGGTTTCGGCGCCCACCGCTCGATCTCCTCGCGCTCCACACCTTTCTCACACGCCTTTCACGCCTCCCCGACAAATCCCTATCTAGACTTCCCCCATCAGCCGTGAAGCGGCGAGGGAGCAAGCGATGTGGCGGTATGCAGTAATGCTGTGTGCGGTGGTGTGGCTGGCGGGTTGCCAATCGACTCATCAGGAGTTGCTCGCCAAGGGTTATCCACCGGCCTTTGCCGATGGCTTTGATGATGGCTGCAGCAGCGGTCGCCAGGCCGCTGGCGTGATCACTGGGGAGTTTCGCAAGAACGTTCCCCGCTACCTGAAAGACCGGGAATACGCCGCAGGCTGGGAGGATGGTTTTCGCCAGTGCAAGGCCATGCGCGAGAACGAGGAGTTGCGCGACTACAAGAACGACCACTGGGACGACCGCGAGCGCGCCTGGCAGCAGGAGAAGAACCGAGATGCTGCGCGGGCCTATCGCTCGCAATAGGTCGCTTTCAGACATCCATCGAAACTAAAGCGCGGCGAACATGGCCCAAGCTCCATAGAGGGAGAACGTCATGAGCCGAGCTTTTGTAAATGAGGACAACGCCGCCGCCCAGGCCGATCAACCGGTGGAGCGTCAGGTCAGTGAGCAGCCCAATCGCCTGACCGCGCAGGGGTTGGCGCAATTGCAGGCCAAGGTTACGCAACTACAGGCCGAGCACAGCGCCGAATCCGCCAAGGGCGAACAGGCCGACAAACAGCGCCAGGCCGACCTCGAGCGGGATTTGCGCTACTTCAACCAGCGCGTGCAGAGCGCCCAGGTGGTGGCGCCCGCTACGTCCACCGACAAGGTGCAGATCGGCAGTTGGGTGACCTTCGCCAATGAGCATGACGAGCAGCAGCGCATCCAATTGGTCGGCGAAGACCAGGCCGATGCCGGCGCCGGCCTGATCAACTGGGGTTCGCCCCTGGGCCGTGCCTTGCTGGGAGCCCAGGTGGGTGACGAGGTGCTGTGGAAGCGCCCCGTCGGCGATCAGTTGATCGAAGTGCTGCGCATCGAAGCCGAGGCTTAGACGATGCCTTGCGCCAGCATCGCGTCGGCAACTTTCACGAAGCCCGCAATGTTCGCGCCCTTCACGTAGTTGATCCGACCGTTCTCTTCGCCGTAGTGCACGCAGGCATGGTGGATCGACTGCATGATGTTGTGCAGCTTGCTGTCCACTTCACCGGCGGTCCACAGCAGGCGCATGGCGTTCTGCGACATCTCCAGGCCGCTCACGGCGACGCCGCCGGCATTCGATGCCTTGCCCGGCGCGAACAGAATGCCCGCCTCGATAAAAATATCCACAGCCTCAAGCGTCGTCGGCATGTTGGCGCCTTCGGCCACACAGATGCAGCCGTTGCGCAGCAGCGTGCGGGCGGCTTCGGCGTCGAGTTCGTTCTGGGTAGCGCATGGCAGGGCAATATCGCAGGCCAGTTCCCAAGGGGTTTTACCGGCGCGGAACTCCAGGCCGTAACGCGCGGCCAGTTCGCTGATGCGCCCACGTTGCACATTTTTCAACTCCAGCAGCGCCGACCATTGCTCCTCGGTCAAGCCGCTTTCGGCGTACAGCGTGCCTTCGGAATCGGACAAGGAGATCACCTTGCCGCCCAGGTCCATGACCTTACGCGCCGCGTATTGGGCCACGTTGCCGGATCCAGAGACCGCCACGCGCTTGCCTTCTACCCGTTGACCGTCGCGCTTTAGCATCTCTTCGGCGAAGTACACACACCCGAATCCGGTGGCTTCCGGGCGGATCAGGCTGCCGCCGTAGGTCATGCCCTTGCCGGTCAACACCGAGGTGAATTGGTTACTCAGGCGCTTGTACTGGCCGAACAGGAAGCCAATCTCACGGGCGCCCACGCCGATGTCGCCGGCCGGTACGTCCACGTCTGCGCCGATATGGCGGTACAGTTCGCTCATGAACGCCTGGCAGAAGCGCATGACTTCGGCGTCACTCTTACCTTTTGGATCAAAGTCCGAGCCGCCTTTACCGCCGCCCATGGGCAGCGAGGTCAGGGAATTCTTGAAGGTCTGCTCGAAGGCAAGAAACTTCAGCACCCCCAGGTTTACCGACGGGTGAAAACGCAGGCCGCCCTTGTAAGGGCCGATGGCGCTGTTCATCTGGATACGGAAGCCACGGTTGACCTGGACCTTGCCATGATCATCCACCCACGACACCCGAAAGGTAATCGCGCGTTCCGGCTCGCAGATGCGCTCCAGGATGCCCGATGTCAGGTAGTGGGGATTGGCTTCAAGAAACGGCCACAGGCTGCGCAGGACTTCTTCTACGGCCTGATGGAATTCCGGCTGGTCGGGGTCGCGTTTTTTCAGGCGGGCGAGGAAGGATTCGACGGATTCGATCATGAAAAGTCTCGGCAAATTGATTGTTTTTAAATGAGATTGAGCCGGACTTTATCAATTCATGTCGCACCGTGACAGGGCAAAATGTCGCTTTTGTGAATTTAAATGGTGCATTAGATATAAATAAACCCAGGAAACAGGGATTTATCGCACTTAAAAGGGGATTGCCAAGGCAGGCCATGCACCAGCAATGAAATAGCCATCGGGAGCAAGCCCCCTCCCACATTTGATCGGTGTGGGTTGGGAAAAATGCGCAAAAAAAAGCGGAGCCCGAGGGCCCCGCTTTTTTCAAACCGGCCGGATCAGGCCAGTTTTTTGTGCCGTACACGGTGCGGCTGAGCAGCAGCTTCGCCCAAACGCTTTTTACGGTCGGCTTCGTACTCGGTGTAGTTGCCTTCGAAGAACACGGCTTGGGAGTCGTCTTCGTACGCCAGGATGTGGGTCGCGACGCGGTCAAGGAACCACCGATCGTGAGAGATCACAATGGCGGCGCCCGGGAAGTCCAGCAGGGCTTCTTCCAGGGAACGCAGGGTTTCAACGTCGAGGTCGTTGGACGGTTCGTCGAGCAGCAGGACGTTGCCGCCCTCTTTCAGGGTCAGGGCCAGGTGCAAGCGACCGCGCTCACCACCGGACAGGTCCTTGACGAACTTCTGCTGGTCGCCGCCCTTGAAATTGAAACGACCGACGTAGGTGCGCGACGGGATTTCATAGTTGCCGATACGGATCTGGTCGGAACCGTCGGAGATCTGCTGGAATACCGTCTTGCTGCCATCCAGGTCTTCGCGGCTCTGGTCCACACAGGCCAACTGCACGGTTTCGCCGACTTCGATGGTGCCCGAGTCCGGGGTTTCCTTGCCCATCAGCATGCGGAACAGGGTGGATTTACCCGCACCGTTACCGCCGATAACGCCGACGATCGCGCCTTTTGGCATGGAGAACGACAGGTTGTCGATCAGCACACGGTCGCCATAGCCCTTGGAAACGTTCTTGAACTCGATGACCTTGTCACCCAGGCGCGGACCGGCCGGGATGTAGATCTCGTTGGTTTCGCTGCGCTTCTGGAATTCCTGCGACTGCATTTCTTCGAAGCGTTGCAGACGTGCCTTGGATTTGGACTGGCGGGCCTTGGCGCCTTTGCGCACCCACTCCAGTTCTTCCTTCATGGCTTTTTCGTGGGCCGATTGCTGCTTGGATTCGGCGGCCAGACGGTCGGACTTGGCTTCCAGCCAACCGGAGTAGTTGCCCTCGTAAGGGATACCGGCGCCGCGGTCGAGCTCGAGGATCCAGCCGGCAACGTTGTCCAGGAAGTAGCGGTCGTGCGTGATCGCAACCACGGTGCCCGGGAAATCGTGCAGGAAGTGCTCCAGCCAGGCGACGGAGTCGGCGTCCAAGTGGTTGGTCGGTTCGTCGAGCAGCAGCATGTCGGGAGCCGACAGCAGCAGGCGGCACAGGGCCACGCGACGTTTCTCACCACCAGAGAGGAATTCGACCTTGGCGTCCCAGGCCGGCAGGCGCAGCGCATCGGCGGCGACTTCCAGCTGGCGCTCCAGGTTGTGACCGTCGCCGGCCTGCAGGATCGCTTCAAGCTTGGCCTGTTCGGCGGCCAGCTTGTCGAAGTCGGCATCCGGCTCGGCGTAGGCGGCGTAGACCTCGTCCAGGCGGGCCTGGGCGTCCTTGATCACGCTGACGGCTTCCTCAACCACTTCACGCACGGTCTTGGTCGGGTCCAGGATCGGCTCCTGTGGCAGGTAGCCGATGTTCAGTTCCGGCATCGGGCGGGCTTCGCCTTCGAACTCGGTATCGACGCCAGCCATGATTTTCAGCAGTGTGGACTTACCCGAGCCGTTGAGGCCGAGCACGCCGATCTTGGCGCCGGGGAAAAAGGACAGCGAAATATTTTTCAGGATTTCCCGCTTCGGCGGAACAACTTTTCCCAGCCGATGCATGGTGAAGACGTATTGAGCCATGGTGAACCTAGCGTCTGTGACTGATGAATTAAGCGGGCGAAGCCCGTGCCAGGCCATGCGCCGCGCGGGCAGTTGACTATCATCAATGCCAGCGAGCGGAAAAGCCTGAAGATCTGGGGCTGGAACGCCACCGCGTAACCGGCAAAGCTACCTCAATGCGCTTGGTCAGTCCAGCCAAGCAGGGCTGGCACTTTGCCACAAGTCAAGGCATGCTAGCCGCCCTTCGGGCGTCCGGCTTATAGTGCACGTCGCGCGCCAGTCCAGCCAAACCGCAGGATCACAGCTTGTCCAAAGTCACGCCGCCAACTCCCTTGCGCGCCGCTCATGTAGCGCCGGGAATGCCCCTGCACGGCACCCTCAAAGGCGCATTGGCGACGCTTGTCCTCCTGCTGCTCGCGTTATTGTTCTGGCAACTGCTGGACCAACTGCAGCAAAACCAGAAAAACCAGCAGCAATACACCATCGACTACAGCGCCGACCTGGCTGAACAGATCAGCCTGAACATGGCCCTGAGCGCAAAAATTGCCCTGAACCTGCTACCGATGGTCGAACCGCCGCGCGACATCGAACAGCAACAGGCCCTGACGCGCACGTTGCAGCGCTCGCTGCCGGAACTGCGCAGTATCGCCCTGCTCGCGCCCAGCGGCGCGATGATCAGCGACAGCGCCAATGACAGCCAGGACAGCGCCTGGCTGGAAGAGCTGGTGCAGCGCAGCCACGGCCAACCCTACTACCTGAGCAATAACGACGACGGCACCCTCATCTATCTGCTGCTGCACCAGCCCAGCGGTGGCTCAAAGATGTACTGGGCGCTGCGCCTGGCACCCAACTACCTGGTCAACCTGACCCGCCAGGACAGCCAGGGCCAGCGCCCCATGTGGGCCATCGAGAACCGCCTGAACCACCGTGTGGTCAGCCGTGACAGTGGCATGCCGGCGCAATGGGGCGACGCCCTGACCCCGGATGACCTGAATAAAAGCGTGCTGGTCACGCCCTTGAGCAAAAGCGACTGGCAGTTGCGCGGGATGTTCGACCGTGCAGCCGTGCTGGAACAATTGCTGCCGGCGTTTATCGGTAAATGCCTGCTGGGCCTGGCCTTCTCGTTGATCCCCGTGATCGTGCTGCTGAATATGCGTCGCCGCCAGCGCCAGGTGCATGAAGGCCGGCGGCGGTATCAGGATATTTTCGAAGGCACCGGCGTCGCGCTGTGCGTACTTGACTTGTCGGGCCTGAACGCATTCTTTGGCAAGGTGCACTTGCAGACCCGCGAGCAACTGCACGCCTGGCTGCAAACTTCCCCCGAGGAATGCCGGCAGTTGCTCACCGAACTGCGCATCACCGAGATCAACCAGGTGGCGGTGAGCCTGCTCAGAGTGAGCTCCTGCGAGGAAGCGTGGGAGCGGCTGATCGATGATTGCCCGCGCAACACCACGTCCATCGGTCATCAGATACTCGAAGCGGTCCTGACCCAACAGAGTCAGCTTGAGTTGGAAATCCAGCTCAAGGATGTGGCCGGCAACGAACAGTACCTTTGGATGGTGATGCGCCTGCCGGAACAGCAGGACGACTTCAAGGCGGTGATCCTCAGCATCAGCGACATCACCAGCCGCAAGCTGATCGAACTGTCGCTGGTGGAACGTGAAAGCTTCTGGTCGGACGTGGTCCGTACCGTGCCCGACCACCTGTATGTGCAGGATGTGATCAGCCAGCGCATGATCTTCAGCAACCACCATCTGGGCCACACCCTCGGCTATACCAAGGCCGAACTGCATCAAATGGGCGAGTATTTCTGGGAAATCCTGCTGCACCCCGAAGACGCCGAGCATTACCACGATCTGCGCCAACAGCAACGCCAGGTCGGCTACACGACGCAGCTGCACTGCCAGTTGCGCTTTCGCCATCGCAATAACCAATGGCGGCGCTTTGATATTCGCGAGCAGGCCCTGGCGCGGGACAAGACGGCGCAAGTCACGCGAATCATCGGTGTGGCCAAGGACATCACCGACCAGATCGAAGCCAGCGAGTCCCTGCGCGACAGCGAACAGCGCTACCGCATGCTGGCCGAAAGCATCAGCGACGTGATCTGCTCCACCGACAGCCAACTGGCCCTGAACTACGTCAGCCCGTCGGTCAACGCCGTGCTGGGTTACGACGTGGACTGGGTATTCAAGAACGGCTGGCAGTCGATCATCGCCAACCCGCAGCAACTGACCGGCATCTATAGCCTGGTGGAACAGGTCAGCCGCGCACTGGGCGATCCCGAGGCGCTGAATAGACTGCGCGATCAAGTGCAGACCCAATTGTTCCTGTTCGACTGCCTGCGCGCCGATGGCCGCAAGGTGCCGATCGAGCTGCGCCTGGTGCTGGTGTGGGATGAGCACGGCGCCTTCGAGGGCATCCTTGGCGTGGGCCGCGACATCAGCCAGCAACGCCGTGCCGAAAAAGACCTGCGCATGGCCGCCACCGTATTCGAGCACTCCACGTCGGCGATCCTGATCACCGACCCCGCCGGCTATATCGTGCAGGCCAACGAGGCGTTCAGCCGGGTCAGCGGTTATGCGGTGAGTGATGTACTCGACCAGTTGCCGAACATGCTCACCGTCGACGAACAACAGGAAGCCCACCTGCGCTACGTGCTCAAGCAACTGCACCAGCACAGCACCTGGGAAGGCGAAGTGTGGCTCAAGCGCCGTAACGGCGAGCATTACCCGGCCTGGGTCGGCATTACGGCGGTGTTCGACGATGAAGGCGACCTGGCCAGTTATGTGTGCTTCTTCAGCGATATCAGCGAACGCAAGGCCAGCGAACAGCGCATCCACCGCCTGGCCTATTACGACGCCCTGACCCACCTGCCCAACCGCACCTTGTTCCAGGACCGCCTGCACACCGCGTTGCAGTCGGCCGAACGGCAGAAGTCGTGGGTGGTGCTGATGTTCCTCGACCTCGACCGTTTCAAGCCGATCAACGACTCCCTGGGCCACGCCGCCGGCGACCGCATGCTCAAGGAAATGGCCACCCGCCTGCTCGGTTGCGTCGCCGAAGACGATACCGTGGCGCGCATGGGCGGCGACGAGTTCACCTTGCTGCTGCAACCGCGGGTCAGCCGCGAAATGGCGCTGAACCGCGCGATCCATGTGGCCGAACAGATTTTGGCCAGCCTGGTGAAGCCGTTTGTGCTGGAGGGCCGCGAGTTCTTTGTGACCGCCAGTATCGGCATTGCTCTCAGCCCGCAGGACGGCAACGAGCTGAGCCAGCTGATGAAGAACGCCGACACGGCGATGTATCACGCCAAGGAACGTGGCAAGAACAACTTCCAGTTCTACCAGGCCGACATGAACGCCAGCGCCCTGGAACGCCTGGAGCTGGAAAGCGACCTGCGCCACGCGCTGGAGCAGGACGAATTCGTGCTTTATTACCAGCCGCAGTTCAGCGGCGACGGCAAACGCCTGACCGGCGCCGAAGCGCTGCTGCGCTGGCGCCATCCACGCCGTGGACTGGTGCCGCCGGGGGACTTCATTCCGGTGCTCGAAGAGTTGGGCCTGGTGGTGGACGTGGGCGACTGGGTGATCAGCGAAGCCTGTCGCCAGCTCAAGACCTGGCACCAGAACAAGGTGCGGGTGCCGAAAGTCTCGGTGAACATCTCCGCGCGGCAGTTCTCCGACGGCCAGCTGGGCACGCGCATCGCCACCATCCTCAAGGACACTGGCCTGCCACCGGCGTGCCTGGAGCTGGAGCTGACCGAAAGTATCCTGATGCGCGAAGTCAACGAAGCCATGCATATCCTCGACAGCCTGAAAAACCTGGGCCTGAGCATTGCGGTGGACGACTTCGGCACGGGTTATTCGTCACTCAACTACCTCAAGCAATTCCCCATCGACGTGCTGAAAATCGACCGCACCTTCGTCGATGGCCTGCCATCCGGCGAGCAGGATGCGCAAATCGCCCGCGCCATTATCGCCATGGCCCACAGCCTCAACCTGGCGGTGATCGCCGAAGGTGTGGAAACCCATGAGCAATTGGACTTCCTGCGCGAGCATGGTTGCGATGAAGTGCAGGGTTATCTGTTCGGGCGGCCGATGCCGGCACATCGGTTCGAGGCACAGTTCAGCAATGATGCCCTCTTCATGTTCGACTGAGATTTTGTGGTGAAGCCACTTGCCCCCGATGAGGCCGGCACAGTCACCACCCATCCCGAGATGAGCCCCACTTGTCCGCGACATGATGTCCTTTCATATGCCATCTAAAACCCATTGGGTTAGAATGCCCTCCTTTTCTGCCCCCGATCCTTGAGGACCGCCATGTTCAGCCGTGATTTGACTATTGCCAAGTACGACGCCGATCTCTTCGCCGCCATGGAGCAAGAAGCCGTGCGCCAGGAAGAGCACATTGAGCTGATCGCTTCGGAAAACTACACCAGCCCTGCGGTGATGGAGGCTCAAGGTTCGGTTCTGACCAATAAGTACGCCGAAGGCTACCCAGGCAAGCGCTACTACGGTGGCTGCGAGTACGTCGACGTGGTTGAGCAACTGGCCATCGACCGTGCAAAAGAACTGTTCGGCGCCGATTACGCCAACGTCCAGCCACACGCCGGCTCCCAAGCCAACAGCGCCGTGTACCTGGCCCTGCTGCAAGGCGGCGACACCATCCTGGGCATGAGCCTGGCCCATGGCGGTCACCTGACCCACGGCGCCAGCGTTTCCTCCTCCGGCAAGCTGTACAACGCCGTTCAATACGGCATCGATGCCAACGGCCTGATCGACTACGACGAAGTCGAGCGCCTGGCGGTCGAGCACAAGCCAAAAATGATCGTGGCCGGTTTCTCTGCCTACTCGCAGATCCTGGACTTCCCACGCTTTCGCGCCATCGCCGACAAGGTTGGCGCCTACCTGTTCGTCGACATGGCTCACGTAGCCGGTCTGGTCGCCGCTGGCGTCTACCCGAACCCGGTACCTTTCGCCGACGTGGTCACCACCACTACCCACAAGACCCTGCGCGGTCCACGTGGCGGCCTGATCCTGGCGCGCGCCAACGCCGAGATCGAGAAAAAGCTGAACTCCGCCGTATTCCCGGGCGCCCAGGGTGGCCCACTGGAGCACGTGATCGCCGCTAAAGCGATCTGCTTCAAGGAAGCCCTGCAACCTGAGTTCAAGACCTACCAGCAACAAGTGGTGAAAAACGCCCAGACCATGGCCAGCGTGTTCATCGAACGCGGCTTCGACGTGGTGTCCGGCGGTACTGAAAACCACCTGTTCCTGCTGTCGCTGATCAAGCAGGACATTTCCGGTAAAGATGCTGACGCTGCCCTGGGCAAAGCGTTCATCACCGTGAACAAAAACTCCGTGCCGAACGACCCACGTTCGCCGTTCGTCACCTCGGGCCTGCGCTTCGGCACCCCGGCTGTGACCACTCGTGGCTTCAAGGAAGCAGAGTGCAAGGAACTGGCCGGCTGGATCTGCGACATCCTGGCAGACCTGAACAACGAAGCCGTGATCGACGCGGTACGTGAGAAGGTCAAGGCCATCTGCAAAAAACTGCCGGTATACGGCGCTTGATTGCAGTTGCTTGACTAAGAAGCCCGGCTCTTGAGCCGGGCTTTTTTATGCCAATTGTCCAGTTTGAAATGCGCCCAAGTGTGGGAGGAGCTTGCCCCCGATAGCACTGTGTCAGTCACATATAGGTTTACTGACCCACCGCCATCGGGAGCAAGCCGCCTCCCACAGTTGACTGCATCACACGTCAGGGTTGGTAGACTTTGGCAAAGCCTTCGCGGATTTTGTCCTCCGGCAACTCATCGGCAATAAACACGATCACACTCTCCCGCGCTTCACCCTCGGCCCACTCAGTATCCCAGTCGAAACCATAGAGCTTGAGCACGCCCTGAAACACCATGCGGCGGTCTTCGCCGGCGATGTTGAGCACGCCTTTGTAGCGCAGCAGCTGCTTGCCATGATCCTCCAGCAGTTCGTTCATGAACTCACTGAGGCGGTCGATATCCAGCGGCTGGTCGGTGCGCAACACCAGGCTGGATATACGGTCGATGGACGGCGCCTTGCTCACCGGGCGCAAGCTCATGCCGGCATTAAGGTTGAAACCACGCACATCGAGCAGTTCGGCCAAATCAATCTTGCCGTGCTCGACCACGCGAATCGGCGCGCGACGGTTGATGCGTGTGAGGCGTTCACTGAGTGCCTCGAAGGTCGCGTCGTCCACCAGGTCACGCTTGCTCACCAGCAGCCGGTCGGCAAAACCGATCTGCGCCTGGGCGATGGTCTGGGTCAGGTGGTGCTCGGCGTGGGCCGCGTCCACCAGGGTGATGATGCCGTCGAGGATGTAGCGCTCGCGCAGTTCCTCATCGATGAAAAAGGTTTGGGCCACCGGTGCCGGATCGGCCAGGCCGGTGCACTCGATCACCAGGCGGTCGAAGGCGATCTCGCCGCTGTCCAGGCGTTCGAGCAGCAGATAGAGGGCCTTGGTCAGGTCGGTGTGGATGGTGCAGCACACGCAGCCGTTGGACAGGGTCATGACTTGCACCGGTTCTTCGCCCAACAACTGGGTGTCGATACCGGCATCGCTGAATTCGTTTTCGATCACGGCGATTTTAAGGCCGTGCTCGGCTTTGAGCAGGTGGCGCAGCAAGGTGGTCTTGCCGGCGCCGAGAAAGCCACTGAGGACGGTGACGGGAATGGGAGAGGACAAAAACAGTTCTCCTTATTAACTGAAGAAACACAAAACAAATGTGGGAGGGGGCTTGCCCCCGATAGCAGTGTGTCAGGCACTTATGTGTCACTGAGACACCGCTATCGGGGTGTAGAACCGTAGACATCGTTTACATCTGAAACCGGGGACATCGTTTACACATTTGAGGCCTGGACGCGGGTCATACCTCGTCCAAGCCTCCCCAAGGGATAATCACACAGGTACAAATC
>NZ_JAAUVM010000017.1:0-136405 GCF_012030485.1 Pseudomonas sp. B14(2022) | reverse complement strand
GCCCACGGATTCAAGCCTTCGTTCGGGCATACCGAGCCTAGGCGAGGTACCGAGTGGTGGGGCAAGAGCCCTTTGGTTACTTTGGGGCTTTTCCAAAGTGACCCGCCGTAAGGGCGGAACCCATAGCCGCCGTGACCGCAGTAACGGATATGTACTCACCCAAACCCCAAAAAGCGGTCGGCCCGAAGGCCGCCACGGAAACAAGCTCCCTCACCACAAAGAGATTTTTCAGCCTGAAAGTTGTGTAGATACCCATGCCCCGATGGCGTCAGACCAGGCGCCGCTTACTTCGGCCCCATAATCTTCACCAACTTATCCGGCGACGGCGCCCCTTGCTGTTGCTGCAACCCGCCCTTGTCATCCAGATAGAAAATCGCCGGCGTGGCTGACAGTTCCAGCTCATCCATCAACTTCATATTGGCATCGAGCTTGGCTTCGATATCCGCCGGGATCTTGGCCAGCGCCTGCAATTTGCTGCCCTTGCCGGCGGCTTCGTGTTCTTCCAGGGCTTTTTGCGGGTCTTTGGCGGCGAACAGGGCGGCCGACTTGGCGGCGCTGTCTTCGCGGATGATGCCGACCATGATGTGGCGCAGTTGGACCTTGCCGGCTTTTACCCATGGCCGCGCCTGTTCCCAGAACATGTTGCAGTAAGGGCAGTTGGGGTCGCTGAACAGGTAGACGATGCGCGGTGCCTTAACGTCGCCGTCCTGGATCCAGCTGCTTTTTTCCATCTTGGCCCAGACTTCCTTGGCCATCGGCGCGTACACCAGTTTTTCCAGGGGCGCGCTGCTCAGGTCATTGCCTTGGGCGTCGTACAGGTTGCCGGCGATTACGCTCTTGCCGTCGGCGGTCAGGTACAGGGCCATGCCGCGGTTCTGGTATTGCGCGGCGTAGCCGGTGAGGCCGCTGGGGGCGTCGAACTTGCCGAGGATTTTGGCGCCTTTGGCTTCGATCTGTTTGATCGGTGCCGGCCAGTCTTCGGCCTGGGCCAGGGTGGCCGCCAGTGTCAGCGGCAGCAGGGTCAGCAGGTGGCGGAGGCGAGGCATGTCGGTTTCCTTGTGGCGGCAGGGGCGGTGTCGAAGGGTTCCATGGCGCGGGCCAGGCTGGCCTGGGACAACTCACCCAGGTGGCTGTTGATCAGGCGTCCGTCGGCTTGGTAGAACAGCGTGGTTGGCAGGGCCATGGAGCCCACGGCCTGGCCGAGGCGGCCGCTGGCGTCGAACAATACGTTGTCCAGGTTCAGGCCCTGGGTGGCCAGGTAGGTGCTGACGCTTTGCATGCTCTCGGCCTGGTTGACGAACAGGAAGGTCACATCCGGGCGCATGCGCTGGGCACTTTCCAGCACCGGCATTTCACGGCGGCACGGCGGGCACCAGGTGGCCCACAGGTTGATCACCAGCGGACCGCCCTGGTAATCCGCCAGTTGCACGACCTCGCCATTGGCGTTGCGCAAGGTGATGTCCGGCAGGCGTGTGCCTTTTTCATACACGCTCAAGGACAGGCTGGTCATGCCCCAGAACACCAGCCCGGTGATGACCCCGGCGCTCAGCGGCTTGCGCAGCGCCGGGCGACGCCAGCCATAGAGCAGTGCACCGAGGATCAGCGCGACGACACCGGGCCAGGCGAGAAAACCGCCGTCGCGCAGGTCGACCATCTGCAGCCAGTCGTTGCTGTAGTAGCTCCAGTACATCAGCACAAAGCTGACGCGCGCCGCCAGCATGCCCAGCAGGAACAGGCTGAACAGCACCGATTCCGGATTCTCACCGCCACGCTTGGCCACGCGCCAACCCACCAGGGTGGCGAGAATCAACGCGCTGATCAGCAGGATGTGATTCAGGGCGATGGCGAAGGTGCCGATGGTCAGGGTCAGCATCAGAGGGCGTCCCGGGCTTGAGTCCAGCGTTGCAGGAAGGCGGCGGCATCCACCTCGCCGGTGATGCGCTGGGCGCGGCGTTCCTCACCGTCGGGGCCGATCCACACGAAGCTGGGCGGCCCCGGCACTTGGTAGCGGCCCAGCAGTGCGCGGCTGGCGGCATTGTCGGCGGTGACGTCGAGGCGCAGCAGGCGTACGTCCTTCAGCGCGTCGAGCACTTCGGGCTTGCCGAACACCTGTTTCTCCATGATCTTGCACGACACGCACCAGTCGGCGTAGTAATCCACCAGCACCCATTGGCCCTGGGCCTTGGCGCTGTCGAGCTGGCTTTGCAGCACGGCGGGGTCATTGAGGGTCATGAAGGCTTCGTGGGCGGTGGGGGCGGCAGTGGTCCGCGAGCCGCTGTAGACCTTCAACGGTTGCCACAGGTCATCGCTGCCACCCGCGGCACCCACCAGCAGCAGGCCGCCCCACAACCCCACGACCACGGAACCGGCGCCGAACAGCATGGCAACCCGCCCGAAATCCTGGGCCAGGCGCCAGCCGCAATAGGCCACGGAGATGGCCAGCGCGCCCCACAAGCCGAGCCACAGGCTTTCGTCGATCACCGGGCGAATCATCAGCACGGCGGTGGCCAGGAACAGGAAGCCGAAGATGCCCTTGAGCACATTCATCCAGGTGCCCGGCTTGGGCAGGAAACGGTTGCCCACGGTGACCAGCAACAGCAGCGGCACGCCAATGCCGATGCCCATGGCGAACAGGATCAGGCCGCCATGCAGGGCATTGCCGCTCTGGGCGATATAGAGCAGTGCACCGGCCAGGGGGGCCGTCATGCAAGGCCCCACCAGCAGGCCGGAGAGGGCGCCGAGCACCCCGGCGCCGACCAGGCTGCCGCCGCTTTGGTTGCGGCTGACGTTATCCAGGCGGTCACGCAAGGCCACGGGCAGTTGCAGTTCAAAAAAGCCGAACATCGGCAGGGCGAGGATCACAAACAACGCGGCGAAACTGCCGAGGATCCATGGGGTTTGCAGCAGCGCGGCGAGGTTGCTGCCAAGCAACGCGGCCAATACGCCCAGTGCGGCATACACCAGCGCCATGCACACCACATAGCTGCTGGCCAGGGCAAAGCCGCGACGTGGGCTGGCGCCACTGCCCACCACCAGGCCGGCGAGAATCGGCAGCATCGGCAACGAACACGGTGCAAATGCCAACAGCAGGCCCAGGCCAAAGAACACCAGCAGGCTCCAGCCCAGGCTGCGCTGCTGCAAGCCGCTGGCCAGGCTCTGGTCCTGGGCTTGGGCGGTCGCGGCGACGGCCGGGTTGCCGCCCAGGTCCACGGTGATCGACTGCGGCGGATAGCACAGGCCCGCATCGGCGCAGCCCTGCCAGCCCAGCTTGACCTGGCCGGTGGTACCGGCGGGAATCTTCACTTCCAGGCCCTGGCGATACACTTCCTGCTCGCCAAAGAACTCATCGCTATGGGCTTCGCCCTGGGGCAGCGCGGGTTTTTCGGCCAGGCCATCGAACTTCATGCGCTGCTTGTACAGGTAATAACCGTCGGCAATCTGCCAATACAGCTGGGTCTCGCCACTTTCAAGACGTTCGGAGGTAAAGGTGAAAGCCTTGCCCACCGGGAGGAAATCGGGTTTGGTCTCAAACGGATTGCCCGGCGCGGCCTGGGCGAACCCTGCGAATAACACCAGCAGAAAGGTAAACAGATGCCGCATGGTCAAGCCTTAGTTCGATGCAAGTGAGGCACACAATGTGTGGCGTTGATTAACCGATGATTAACCGGGCGCTATTCTAAAGTGTAGGGAATATCTGAGCTTGCATCTTTTCACGGCATAATCTGCGCTTAATCCGCTGCACTTTTAATCACCCCCATCTTTCATGAAGGGTTCACCATGCACGTACTGGTCTGTGAAGACGACGAACTGATCGCCAGCGGCATCGTGGCCGGCCTCGGTGCCCAGGGCTTTACAGTCGAGCGCGTGGCCACGGCGGCGGCTGCACGGGCGATGCTCAAGGCGGCGACCTTCGACATTATGGTGCTCGACCTCGGCCTGCCCGACGAAGACGGCCTCAAGCTGCTGCAGCAACTGCGCAGCCAGGGCCTGGAGATTCCGGTGCTGATCCTCACCGCGCGGGATTCGGTGACCAACCGCGTCGACGGCCTGCAAGCCGGTGCCGATGACTACCTGCTCAAACCCTTCGACCTGCGCGAATTGGCCGCACGCCTGCAAACCCTGTTGCGCCGGATGGCGGGGCGCAGCGTCAACCTGATCGAGCACGGCCGGTTGACCTACGACCCGAGCAGCCGCGAAACCCTGCTGGGCGGCCAGCCGGTGGACCTGTCCCGGCGTGAACAGGCGCTGTTGCAGGCCTTGCTGCACAACAAAGGTCGGGTGCTGTCCAGCGAACAACTCAAGGACAGCGTCTACGGCTTCAACGATGAATTGGAAAGCAACGCCCTCAACGTGCATATCCATCACCTGCGGCGCAAATTGGGCAACGGCATCGTCGAGACCGTGCGCGGCCTGGGTTATCGCCTCGGCCCGGCAGATGATGGAGAGAATGCTTCGTGAAAAGCCTGCGCCTGCGCCTGACGTTCAAGCTCGGCGCCGCGTTTGTGCTGATCTGGGCCCTGGCGGCGGCCTGGATGCTCAACGACCTGCGCAACCAGATGATGTTCTCCCTCGACCAGCGTTTGGTGGCATCGGCGCGCATGGTGGCGGGCCTGACCGAGCAGATGCCGGGCCTGGCCAGTGTGAGCGGCGGCGCGCATTTCAGTGCCGAGCAACTCAATGTACCGGGGGGTATGGCGTGCCAGGTCAGCTCCTTGCGCGGGGAAATCCTCGCCCGCAGCCATACCACGCCGGATGAGGGCCTGGAGTCGCGCAAGAGCGGCTTTCGTGACCAGGTCATCGACGGTGTGGGCTGGCGCAGTTTTACCCTGTCCCGTGGCGACCTGTTGATCACCACCGCCGACCGCCAGGTGGAGCGCGAGGCGCTGAACCTGTCGATCCTGCTCGCCGCCTCGGTGCCGGTGGGCGTGGCGATGCTCGGTTGCCTGTGCCTGTTGTGGCTGGGCATCGGCCAGAGCCTGCTGCCGCTCAACCGCATGCGTGACGCGCTGATGCGCCGCAGTGCCGACTCCCTCGAACCGTTGCAGATCCACCCGCTGCCCAGTGAACTCAAGCCGCTGCTCGACACCCAGAACCAACTGTTGCAACGCATCGCCAAGACCATCGAACGCGAACGCCGCCTCACTGGTGACGCTGCCCACGAGCTGCGCAGCCCGCTGACGGCGATCAAGACCCACCTGCAAGTGGCGCGTATGACCGAGGGCGCGGCCCGCGACCAGTCCCTGGCCCATGCCGAGGAGGGCGCCGACCGCTTGCATCGCACCCTGGAGCAATTGCTGCTGTTGGCGCGAGTGGAAGGCAGCCTGTCGTTCGACGATGGCTTGCAGTCCAGCGCCGAGGAAGTGGCGCGGCTGGCGATCCAGGACGCGAATGCCGGCGACAATGCGCGTATCGACCTGAACCTGGCGGACAACCTCAGCGAAACCCCGGTGGACATGCCGGTGGGCCTGGCGGTCGCGGCCCTGCGCAACCTGCTGGACAACGCCCTGCGCCACACGCCCGCAGACACGCGGGTGGAACTCAGTGTGTTCACCGCCACCGATCAAGTGATCTTCCGCGTGCGCGACCACGGCAAGCAGATTTCCCCCGAAGACCTGCAATATCTCACCCAACGCTTCTGGCGCAATGGCAACAGCGAGGGCTGTGGCCTGGGCCTGGCGATCGTGCAGGCGATCGTGCAGCGCTGTTCCTGCTCGTTGACGTTCGACAGCCAGGTGGATGGCCTGCGCGTCGAGCTGGGTATGCCGTTGCGAGACTGACCGCGTTTTTTCATGTGCCAAATAGTTACCGCCCGCTTGACGTTCAACCCTTCAGGATGGCGGTAATTTTTTTGCGCTTGAACGGGCCGAAAGACTCGGCCTGTATTGAAAAGGACGGTTCTTATGTTGGTCATCGATACCAGTTTCCCAGCCAGGGATTTCAACGAACGTCACGGCGAACCCGTGCGGCAGGTGATCCTGCATTACACCGCGGCGCCTTTCGCCTCCTCCTTGCGCACCCTGACCCGGAACGGGGTCAGCGCGCATTACCTGCTGCCTGATCCCGATGAGTCCGGCTACCGTGCCGCCGGGTATGACGAGTTGCGCGTGTTTCGCCTGGTGCACGAAAACCAGCGCGCCTGGCATGCCGGAGCGAGTTATTGGGCCGGGCGCGATAACCTCAACAGTCGGGCGATCGGCATCGAAATCGTCAACCTGGCCCGGGATGATGGGGGCGTATTCACCTTTCCAGCGTACGGCCAGGAGCAGGTGGCGGTGTTGATTGCGTTGCTTCGCGACATCCTTGGGCGTTATCCGCAGATCGGCCCGGCCGATATTCTCGGGCATTCCGACGTGGCGTACTGGCGCAAGAGCGATCCGGGGCCGCGCCTGCCGTGGCGCGGTTTGTTCGAGGCGGGAGTGGGAGCGTGGTTCGATGAGTCGATGCGGGCCATGTACCAGCGCCGGTTCTGTGTCGGGTTGCCGCCTGAAGTGGAGGTGGAACGGGCATTTCAGCGCTATGGCTATAAGCCGGCGCAGAATCGCCAGGCGTTCGAGCAGCGCACCCGGGCGTTTCAGATGCACTTTCGGGCGCGGGATTATTCTGGCGTGCTGGATGCAGAGACCTGCGCGATCCTGTATGCCTTGAATGAAAAATACCGCGGACTTTGATCTCATCCATCAGTCAACAATCACTGCCCCCTAAATCCTCTTATCGCTGGTGCGTTTCCAGAACAGGAAATCCGTGCGCATGCCCTTGGGCCAGACGCCAACGGATCGGCAGTTTGGTCACCATTATCCGCGTATTGAGGGATCGAGAGATGTCAGTCGCTACCAGCCGTATCGAAGATACCCAGGTGCATGAAACGCTTTATCAGTTCGACGAAAGCCCGCTGCTGGCTCGCCAGCGCCAGCAGGAATCCAACGCCCGCAGTTACCCGCGGCGCATCCCCCTGGCGCTCAAGCGCGCCAAGGGGATCTACGTGGAAGATGTGGAAGGCCGCAGTTTCATCGACTGCCTGGCCGGCGCCGGCACCTTGGCGTTGGGACACAACCACCCGGTCGTGATCCAAGCGATCCAACAAGTGCTGAGCGATGAATTGCCGTTGCACACCCTGGACCTGACCACGCCGGTCAAGGACCAGTTCGTGCAGGATCTGTTCGGCCTGCTGCCGGCGGAGTTGGCGCGGGAAGCCAGGATCCAGTTCTGCGGCCCCACCGGTACCGACGCGGTGGAAGCGGCATTGAAACTGGTGCGCACCGCCACGGGGCGCAGCACGGTGCTGTCGTTCCAGGGCGGTTATCACGGCATGAGCCAGGGCGCGTTGAGCCTGATGGGCAGCCTGGGGCCGAAAAAACCCTTGGGCGCCTTGCTCGGCAATGGCGTGCAGTTTTTGCCATTTCCTTACGACTACCGGTGCCCGTTCGGTCTGGGCGGTGCAGAAGGCGTGCGGGTCAACCTGCATTACCTGGAAAACCTGCTCAACGATCCGGAAGCCGGGGTACTGCTGCCGGCGGCGGTGATTGTCGAAGTGGTGCAGGGCGAGGGCGGGGTGATCCCGGCCGATCTCGACTGGCTGCGTGGCCTGCGGCGCATCACCGAGCAGGCGGGTGTGGCCTTGATCGTCGATGAGATCCAGAGCGGTTTCGGCCGTACCGGCAAGATGTTTGCCTTCGAACACGCCGGCATCATTCCGGATGTGGTGGTGATGTCCAAGGCCATCGGCGGCAGCCTGCCGTTGGCGGTGGTGGTATATCGCGACTGGCTCGACACCTGGCTGCCGGGCGCGCATGCCGGGACGTTCCGTGGCAATCAGATGGCGATGGCGGCCGGTTCTGCGGTGATGCGCTACCTCAAGGAGCACAACCTGGCCGGCCATGCGACAGCCATGGGCGAGCGCCTGGGCGAACACCTGCGCATCCTGCAGCGTGACTACCCGCACTTGGGGGATATTCGCGGACGCGGGCTGATGCTCGGCGTGGAACTGGTGGACCCGGACGGCGCCCCGGATATTCAGGGCCACCCGCCGGTGCATCGCCAGCTGGCGCCGCTGGTGCAGCGGGAATGCCTCAAGCGCGGCTTGATCCTCGAGCTGGGCGGGCGGCATGGCAGCGTGGTGCGCTTCCTCCCGCCGCTGGTGATCACCGCCGCAGAAATCGACCGCGTGGCCGAGATCTTCGGGCGCGCGCTGGCGGCAGCCGTCGCCGGCCTCTAATTTTTTCGCGTGTTGGTACGTTTCTACAGATATCAGCGCTGCGCGTGGTGCGCAGCCCGCCTTTGAACGATGGAGAACAGCAATGACCTCAGTATTCGACCGCGACGACATCCTGTTTCAGGTAGTGGTCAACCATGAAGAACAGTATTCCATTTGGCCCGACTACAAGGCCGTGCCGGAAGGCTGGCGCACCGTGGGCAAGAGCGGCTTGAAGAAAGAGTGCCTGGCCTACATCGAAGAAACCTGGACCGATATGCGCCCGTTGAGCCTGCGCCAGAAGATGGACGGCGCTGCACTGGCGTGACGCAAAACCTGCAGTAGGCCGGCCTGTTGTGGTGGGCGGGCCTGTTGTGGCAAGCCCGCTCGCCACAACAAGCTCATCACATTCGTCATGACCTTACGCGTTCTTGCCCTTCTCCAATCCCCCCGCAGCCCCCGTCACCACCTGCACACTCAAGCGCGGCGTGGCCAGGTCCAGCCCGGCTTCATCCAGATGCCGTTTCAGTGACAAGTTGAACGCCCGTGACACTTCCCACTGCTTGATCGGCGCCGTCTTGAACCGCGCGCGCAGGATCGCGCTGCCGGATTCGAAGCTTTCCACGCCCTGGATCTCCAGCGGCGACCAGATATTGCGGCGTTGCAGCGGGTCGTTGCGCATCTTCTGACCGACATCGCGCATCAGTTTGATCGCGTCGTCGATTTCCATGTTGTAGGGGATTGCCACCCGGAAGATCGCGTAGCCGAACTCCCGCGAGTAGTTCTTGATGCTCTTGATCTCGCTGAACGGGATGGTGTGCACGATGCCGTCAATGTCGCGCAGGCGCACGGTGCGGATGGTCAGGCCTTCGACGGTGCCGAGGTGGCCGCCGACGTCCACGTAGTCATCAATCGCCAGGGAGTCTTCGATGATGATGAACAGGCCGGTGATCAAGTCGGCCACCAGCGACTGTGCGCCAAAACCGATAGCCAGGCCGATCACACCGGCACCGGCCAGCAGTGGCGTGACGTTCATGCCCATGTTCGCCAGGGCGACGATGGCGGCGATGATAAAGATGGTGACGAACAGCACGTTGCGGATCAACGGCATCATCGTCTGCGCACGTGCATTGGCCAGGCCTTTGCGCGAGCGGGTCAGGGCGTGATGGATCGCGGTGTCGCTGAGGATCCAGATCAGCCAGGCAAATAGCAGCGTGCCGCCCAGGCCAAACAGCTTGACGCTGATTTCATGGCCATCGCCTTCGGTAAAGCGAATCAGCGACAGGCCCCACACCCGCAGCCCCAGTTCGATAAACACCAGCCACACCACCAGGTGGGCGAGGGTGTAGACGAAGCTTTTCAGGCGCTCGGAGTACAGCGCATGGCGCTTGTGCCCACGTTGCGGCTTGAGCGCATGGCGACGCACCAGGCCGTTGATCACCATGCACAACACCAGCAACACGGTGCACAACAGCGACTGGCGCAGGGCGGTGCTGGTGTCGCCGGCGGAGACGAAGGTGGCGAACAGCGAGATACCCACCAACAGCAGGGCCGGGATGTACCAGAAGGTGCCGATGATCTCGATCGTGTCGCTGAGGGCGCGGCGGGTCAGGCGGCGCGACAGTGGCTGGTTGCGGATCAGGTGGGCGATCGGCCGCCGGAAACGCAGGATAAACACGCCGGTGGACAGTGCTGCCATCACATTGGCGACCGTGGCCGCCGTGTGGGCCAGGTGCTGGCCGAGCGCGGTTACCAAGCGTGGATCACTCAAGGCTTCACCAAAGGCGGCAAAGCTGCCGATCCACCACAGCGGGCGGAACGCCTGACGGCGCAGGATATACAGGGCGCGATGGCGGTGCGGGCCGTCAAGCACGGAGAAGGCAATCACACAGATTGCCGAGAAACAGGTACCGACCACCAAGGCGTAAGCCAGCACCATTGCCAGGGATTTGCCCAGGGACGAGGGCAGCGCGTAGCTCAGGTACACCGTGATCACCAGCGCGATCAGCCAGGGCCCCAGCTTACGCAGGGCGAAGCGCAGCATGTCCCAGGTACGCGGGTGTTGCGGCAACTCCTCGGGCAGGCCGAAGCGCTCGCGTACCCGGTGGCTCAGCCAGATCAACATGGCGGCAAGCAGGCTCCACACGGCGAGGATCATGGCAAAGCCGAAAATGATCGGCAGCCATTCGCTGGCCGGCAGCATCAACGCGCTGAGTTCATCCTTGGCCAGGTCGATTTCATTCGACCAGCGCCCCAGCGGGCTGTCGGCGCCGGAGAACTGCTGCTCCAGGCCCGACAGCGTGCTGCCGATCAGCCCGAGAACGCCTTGTTCGGCGGCGGGCTGGGCTTTCTGGGTGGCGGCCCGCAGCTTCTTCAAGTCGCTCAGCAACTGGGTGCGCTGCTGGTCGTTTTCCAGGGTCTTGATCACCTCGTCCAGCGACTGCCCCAGCGGCACTTCGGCGTGGGGTTGGGTCTTGTTGGTGCTGAGCAGCCCGGGCAAGCCCACCGCTTGGGCGGGCGAGAGCGGCAGCAGCGTGAGCAGGGCGATCAGGAAGCAGCAGGGCAGGGCAAACAGACGGGAAAGCACGAGGCGGTCAACCTTGAAAACGACGGGTTGAGCGAGTGTACGAGTGCAATCGTCATTCGGCCAGTTTGGCGAGGATCTTGTACACCACGGTGCCCAGGATCAGCAGCATACCGATCCACATGCCGAATACGCCCAGGGGCTTGTCGCGGAAGTTGAAGCCGACGGCGAGCATGATCATGCCGATCAGAATAGGGATAAGCATGGCGTGGAAAGAGGACATGGAGATCATGGGACGACGGCCTTGTCGGAGTGGGAATACTGACAAGTCTAGGTCGGATTGCAGAAGGTGGCGTTGATATGTGTCAGGTTGGATTTCCTGTAGGCGCTGGCAAGCCAGCGCCTACAGGAGGTTTGATCAGGGCAGGTCGTGGCTGGCGTAGAACGCGCCCAACACCTTCACCAAATGCGCCAGGTCATGGCTGCCGCACAGTTCACGAATGGAGTGCATGGCAAACGTCGGCAAACCGATGTCCACCGTACGCACACCCAGGTGGCTGGCAGTGATCGGGCCGATGGTTGAGCCGCAGCCCATGTCGCTGCGCACCACAAAGCTCTGCACCGGCACTTCTTCGGCCATGCACAGGTGGCGGAAGAACCCGGCGGTTTCGCTGTTGGTGGCGTAGCGCTGGTTGCTGTTGACCTTGATCACCGGGCCGGCATTGAGCTTGGGGCCGTGGTTGGCGTCGTGCTTGTCGGCGTAGTTCGGGTGTACGCCGTGGGCATTGTCGGCCGACACCAGCAGGGATTTCTGGATGGTGCGTACGAATTCATCACCTTCGGGCAGCAGGCGACGCAGGGTCTGTTCCAGCATCGGGCCATCGGCACCGCAGGCCGAGCAGGAACCGACTTCCTCGTGGTCGTTGCACACCAGCACGCAGGTTTCGTCGCTCTCGCTGGTGAGCAGGGCTTGCAGACCGGCGTAGCACGACAGCAGGTTGTCGAGGCGTGCGCCGGCGATGAAGTCGCCATTGAGGCCGATCACGGCGGCGCCCTGGGTGTCGTAGAAGCTCAACTCGTAGTCGAGCACCACATCGGCGTTGAGCCCATGCTCCCGTGCAAGCTGCTCGGTGAGCACGGCACGGAAGTCCACGCGCTCATCACCGGCAAATTGCGCGAGGATCGGCGGCAACTCGGTCTGGGCATTGATCGCCCAGCCCTGGTTGGCTTCACGGTTCAGGTGAATGGCCAGGTTGGGGATGATGGCGATGGGCAGCTTGAAGTCGATCAGCTGGCTTTCGACCTTGCCGTCACGGCGGAAGGTGACGCGGCCGGCCAGGGACAGGTCGCGGTCGAACCACGGCGCCAGCAGCGCGCCGCCGTAGACTTCCACGCCCAGTTGCCAGAAACCCTGGCGCTGCAGCTCAGGCTGGGGCTTGACCCGCAGGCACGGGCTGTCGGTATGGGCGCCGACCAGGCGAATCCCGCCTTGCAGCGGCGAGTGGCGGCCGAGCTTGAAGGCGATGATCGAGGAGTCGTTGCGGGTCACGTAGTAGCGACCGTTGGCTTCGGTGGCCCAGGTCTCGCGCTCGTCGAGGCGCTGGAAACCGGCCGCTTCCAGGCGCTGGGCCAGGGCGGCTGTGGCATGAAAAGGAGTAGGGGAGGCCTTGAGGAAATCGATCAGGCCTTGATTCAACGCTTCGCGCATAAATAGCTCCAGACAGCAATGCGCGGAGTTTACCGTTCGAGGGCGAGAAGTGCACCGCCCCTCCCACATTTACTGTATTTACAGCTTTAGAACGGTGCAGGGCACTCAAAGCGCAAGCGCTCGCCGCTTTGCGGGTGAGTGAAGCTCAGCATGCTCGCATGCAGGCACAGGCGCGGCCACGCAGCCAGGGCCTGTTCGTGGGCATACAAACCATCACCCAGCAACGGATGGCCGATGGATAGCATGTGCACACGCAACTGGTGCGAGCGCCCGGTGATCGGCGTCAGCTCGACGCGGCACCAGTCGCCACAGCGTTCCAGCACTTTCCAGAAGGTTAGCGCGTGCTTGCCGAACTCGTGGTCCACCACATGGCGCGGCTTGGTCGGCGGGTCATAGCGCAAGGGCAGGTCGATGCTGCCGCTGTCCAGTTCCGGCTGGCCCCAGGCCAAAGCGGTGTAGGCCTTTTCGGTTTCGCGGTCGTGAAACTGGCGGGACAGTTCGCGATGGGTATCGGCGTCCCGGGCCAGCAGGATGATCCCCGAGGTTTCCCAGTCCAGGCGATGGACGATGCGGGCTTCGGGGTAGCCGTTTTCCTGCAGGCGGGTGATCAGGCAGTCCTTGTTGTCATCGGCGCGGCCAGGCACCGAGAGCAGCAGGGTCGGTTTGTTCACCACCAGGACAGCGTCGTCCTGATGCAGGATATGAATAGTGGACAGCGGCATTAAACAGCCTCGTAACAAACGCCAACGGCGGCTCGACCACCCGGTTCCCGCAAAGGGATCAAGGTGACCGAGCCGCCGTGGCGGCCGCCTGTTCGATCAACGATCAGGCAGGGTGATATTGAGTTCCAGAATCGAGCAGCTGCCGTCGTTTTCAAGGGCGACATGCACGTCATCGTTGCCGATATTGACGTACTTGCGGATCACCTCGACCAGTTCCTTCTGCAAGGCTGGCAGGTAATCCGGGGTGCTGCGTTGGCCGCGTTCGTGCGCCACGATGATCTGTAGACGCTCTTTCGCGACCGACGCGGTGCTTGGCTTTTTGTTGGCGCGAAAGAAGTCGAGAAATTTCATTGTTTAGTTGCCTCCAAAGATACGCTCGAAGAATCCCTTCTTCTTTACATCGAGGAAGCGATGTTCCACGGACTTGCCCAGCAAACGATCGACAGCATCGCTGTACGCCTGGCCGGCGTCGCTCTGGTCGTCGAGAATCACCGGCACGCCCTGGTTGGAAGCCTTCAGGACTGCCTGGGATTCCGGGATCACACCCAGCAGGGTCACGGCGAGGATGTCCTTGACGTCTTCAACACCGAGCATTTCGCCATTGCTGACGCGCTCAGGGTTGTAGCGGGTGAGCAGCAGGTGCTCCTTGATCGGGTCTTCACCTTTCTCGGCGCGCTGGGACTTGCTGGCCAACAGGCCGAGCATGCGGTCCGAGTCACGTACCGAAGACACTTCCGGGTTGGTCACGACGATGGCTTCATCGGCGAAGTACATCGCCAGGTGAGCACCGGTTTCGATACCGGCCGGCGAGTCGCACACTACGTACTCGAAGGTTTCCTTCAGTTCGGCGAGAACTTTGCCTACGCCTTCCTTGGTCAGCGCATCTTTGTCGCGGGTCTGGCTGGCGGCCAGTACATACAGGTTTTCAAGGCGCTTGTCCTTGATCAGGGCCTGTTGCAGGTTGGCTTCACCGTTCACCACGTTGACGAAGTCGTACACCACGCGGCGTTCGCAGCCCATGATCAGGTCGAGGTTACGCAAACCGACGTCGAAGTCGACGATGACTGTTTTGTGGCCGCGCAGTGCGAGGCCGGTACCGATAGCGGCGCTGGTGGTGGTCTTACCCACACCACCCTTGCCGGATGTAACCACGAGAATCTTGGCCAAGGTGTTTCACCCCTAAGGAAAAAGGACCTTTCAGTCCCTGAAAAACATCTCTTGGAACTCGCTGCAGGCGGACAGCCCTTGTAGGAAAAAGATGTGGTTTCCTTAGGGGAAACGCCAGCTTTCAATCATTCCTACACAAGTATTGCCGGTTTCGCTGTGCTATCAGAGTCTAGAGATGCTTGGAAAATGCGGCAGTATCCGTTAAAGACGGATGATGTTCAACACATCGCCCGACAGGCTGACTTGCACTGCGGCGCCCCACAGCGGATCACGGCGCAAATCTTCTGAAACCTTGTACTGGCCCGCGATGGACACCAGTTCGGCGGTCAATTGCTGGCAAAAAATGCGGGCCTTGGTATCACCCTTGATGCCGGCGAGGGCTCGGCCGCGCATCGGGCCGTATACATGGATGTTGCCATCGGCGAGAAGTTCCGCGCCGGGACTGACCGAGGCGATCACCACCAGGTCGCCGCCCTGGGCGTAAATCTGCTGCCCACCGCGTACGGGCGCAGTGATTATCTTTGTAGGCTTGATCGTCGGTTCCGGTGGTTTTTCCGGTTTTTTCGTCACCTCTCCGACCAAAGGTTCAAGCGGACGCTCACGGGCGCCGGAGGGCGGCAGTACTGGCAGTTCAATTGCGATGGCTGCGGCAATGTCTTCGATACGGCTGGCGCGAATCGCCAGGGTCCGCAGGCCATGGGAGCGGCACACGCGCATCAGGCCGGGCAGATCGATAGCGCCTTGGCCGGCCGGCAGTTTGTCCAGGGCCAGTACCAGCGGGGCGTTGTTGAAGAAATTCGGCGCCAGGGCAACCTTGGCGGCGAGTTGGCGGTCCAGGGCGTCAAGGTCGTTGCGGGCCAGTTCCAGCACGGTGATGGCGAGCATGCTGCCTTTCAGCTGGAACACGGGATCTTGGTCTAGCGGTTCGGTTTGGCTCATGGTCGGCAAAAAGCGGCTTGTCACGAAAAGTGTCGAGACTTATAACGAGAACACTCACTGGCCGCAAGCCGAGTCGAACCGTTGTAGAATGCGCGGCCCTGTCTTTCCCGGAATCTGTAATGGATCGCCCGCTTTTTCGAGCTGCATTTTTTCACCCGCGTTTTTGGCTGTTATGGCTGGGACTCGGCCTGCTGTGGCTGGTTACCCAACTGCCGTACCGCGTGCTGCTGACCATTGGTCGCCTGCTGGGTGCGGGCATGTACCATGTGGCCGGCGAACGCCGCCGCATCGCCGCGCGAAACCTGGAACTGTGTTTCCCGGAAAAATCCGCCAAAGAGCGCAAGCGCCTGCTCAAGGAGAACTTTGCCTCCACCGGCATCGCCTTCTTTGAAATGGCCATGAGCTGGTGGTGGTCGCGCCAGCGCCTGGCGCGCCTGGCCCACGTCGAAGGCCTCGAACACCTCAAGCAGGCCCAACTGGATGGCAAGGGCGTGATCCTCATGGCCCTGCACTTCACCACCTTGGAAATCGGTGCTGCCTTGCTGGGGCAGAAGCACACCATCGATGGCATGTACCGCGAGCACGGTAACCCGCTGTTCGACTATATCCAGCGCCGTGGCCGTGAGCGGCATAACTTCGATTCCCTGGCGGTCGAGCGCGAAGACGTGCGCGGCATGCTCAAGCTGTTGCGTGCCGGTCGCGCCATCTGGTATGCACCGGACCAGGACTACGGCGCCAAGCAAAGTATCTTTGTGCCGCTGTTCGGCATCCAGGCCGCTACCGTGCCTGCTACCAGCAAGTTCGCCAAACTGGGCAAGGCGCTGGTGGTGCCGTTCACCCAGGAGCGCCTGGCGGACGGCAGCGGTTACCGCCTGGTGATCCACCCACCGTTGACCGACTTCCCGGGGGAAAGTGATGAGGTGGACTGCCTGCGCATCAACCAATGGGTCGAAGCCTCGGTGCGCGAGTGCCCCGAGCAATACCTGTGGACCCACCGCCGCTTCAAGAGCCGTCCACCGGGCGAGCCCAAGCTGTACGAAAAACGCCGTCGCTGATACTGACTTTTTCCCATACGGAGTGACGCAATGCACCCAGCTGAACCGGTTACAGGCTTGATTCTCTCCGGCGGCGGGGCGCGAGCGGCGTATCAGGTGGGGGTGTTGGCGGCGATTGCCGAGCTGTTGCCGCCGGGAGCAGCCAATCCCTTTCCGGTGATCGTCGGCACCTCGGCCGGCGCGATCAATGCGGTGACCCTGGCCAGCGGCGCCATGGACTTCACCGCCGCTATCGGGCGCCTTACGGCCTTCTGGCAGGGCTTTCGCAGCCACCTGGTGCTGCGCAGTGACTGGCCTGGGGTGATCCGCCAGGCGAGTCGCTTCCTCATCCACAGCCTGCTGGGCATCGGCGCCCAGGTACCGGTGGCGTTGCTCAACAGCTCACCGTTGCGCGACCTGCTGCACGAGCGGTTGAACCTGGATGGCATCGACGAGGCTATCCGCCACAAGCATTTGCACGCCGTGGCGGTGACGGCCTTCGGCTATGAGTCCGGGCAGGCGGTGACCTTCTATCAGGGTGGCGGCACCATCGATACCTGGCTGCGCCATCGACGTATCGGCGTGCCGACGCAACTGACGGTTGATCACCTGCTGGCCAGTTCGGCGATCCCCTTGCTGTTTGCCCCGGTGAAACTCGACCAGGAATATTTCGGCGACGGCGCGGTGCGCCAATCCGCCCCCATCAGTCCGGCGCTGCACCTGGGGGCGACCCGTGTGCTGGTGGTGGGCGTCAGCGGCAACCCACGGGGCAATGAGCCGGCGGTGCAACGTACCTACACCGGCCAGGAGCCGACCCTGGCACAAATCGGTGGGCATATGCTCAACAGCACGTTCATCGACAGCCTGGAAAGCGATATCGAACTGCTGGAGCGTCTGAACCAGTTCAGTCATCACCAGCCCTCCGACAGCGCGGCCCGTGGCCTGGCACCGGTGGAAGTGCTGGTGATTGCGCCAAGCCAGCCGATCGATGAAATCGCGGCAAGGCATCGGCAGGAATTGCCGGCGGCGTTGCGGTTGTTCTTGCGTGGGCCGGGGGCGACCAAGACGAGCGGGGCGGGGGTGCTGAGTTACTTGCTGTTCGAGGCGGGGTATTGCAGCGAATTGATCGAGTTGGGCAGGAAAGATGCGCTGGCCAAGCGCGAAGAGATCATGCGGTTTCTGCGCCTGCCGCCTATCTGAATGTGGGAGGGGCTTGCTCCCGATAGCAGTGTGTCAGTTAACAAATATAGTGACTGACACTTCGCTATCGGGAGCAAGCCCCCTCCCACGTTTGTCTTGCATTGGCTTTTAGAAGTGGTACTTGACCAGGAAGCTCGCCGTGTCCTGGTTCGTCTTGAACGCGCCCGAATCCTCGATCCCGTACTTGTTCTTCCAGTAGTCGTATTCAAAACCTACATACAACTGCTTGTCGCCCCAATGCAGCGCCTTGCCCAAGTCGTATTTGACCTGTGGGTTGAAGTGCAGGTTGGCGTGGTAAGTGCCACGGGCGTTCTTGTCGTTGTCCACCACCCAATCCATAAAGCCGTCGATCAGGATGTCGGAGTTGCCCACGGGGAGGGTGTACGCCCATACCGGGGTGATCTGCCACACACCGTCACCCGGGCGATTGCCTTCGGTCTGGCGCTGGTAGAAGTTCAACTGGAAGTAGTCGAAGCCAGGGACGTTCAGGTCAAAGCCAGGGCCGAGCAGGTACGACTCGTTGTCGCCTTCGCCGAACTCATACGTGAAGGCCAGCAACACATCCTTGATCGGGCCGAAGGACAGGTCCTGGTCGAAAATCTTACCGAACGACAGTCGCGGGCTGATCTCACCGTAATACGTGCTTGGGCCGACGTTGCCGTCTTCCTTGCCGTTGTAAAAGATGCGGTCGACGAAGACGAAGTTGTCGCCGTACTTCCAGGCATCGGCATGTTCGAACGTGACGGTTTGCTGGATCTGTGGGTTGACGGTAAAGCTCTTGCCCCACAGATACGTCAGGCTGTTGTTCTGCCACTGCAACAAGTCACCGGCCACGGCCTGGCCGCCGGCCAGCAGGGATCCCGCCAGCATCAGGCCTTTGAACATAGGTTTCATTCGGTTGCTCCCGAGTTAAAGTTTTATGGTTTTTCTTCTGCACAGGCGCTCTGGTGTGGCGCCTTTGGGTGGTTATAAAAGTGGTCTGAATGGTCAGCTTTATTGCTACAGCAAGACCCGCGCCAAGGCGGCAAACAACCGTCAATTCAAGCGGGCGCGGAGAATACTGGCTCCCACGTCAGGGCTCAAGTGCGCCGTTACAGCGCGCACAGGGCGACAATGGGGCATGCCTCAGGTGTGGGCGGGGTCGACTACGGGGCGCTCAGCGCCGCCGAGAATGTTGAACAGGATATTCAGCGATAGCGCGCTGAGGGTGGCCATGGCAATTCCGCTGTGGGTAATCGGGCTCATCCACAGTGGCAACTGTGCGAAGAACTCCGGGCGCACCACCGGGATCAGGCCCATGCCGATGCTCACCGCCACCAGCAACTGGTTGCGCCGGTCGGCGATATCGGCCTCCTGGAGAATCTTGATACCGGTGGCCGCCACCATGCCGAACATGGCAATCGCCGCACCGCCGAGCACCGCAGGTGGAATCGACGCCACCAGGTACGCGGCCTTGGGCAGCAGGCTGAGCACGATCAGGAAGGCACCGGCCATGATCGTCACCGAGCGGCAACGCACGCCGGTCATTTGCACCAGGCCGATGTTCTGTGCGAAGGAGGAGTGAGTGAAGGTGTTGAAGAAACCGGCGAAGAACGACGCACCGGCATCACACAGCAAGCCACGGCGCAGCATTTTCGGCGTGACGTCCTGGCCGGTGATCTTGCCCAGCGCCAGGAACATCCCGGTGGATTCGACAAAGATGATCACCACCACCAGACACATCGACAGGATCGGCGCCAACTCGAACTTCGGCATGCCGAAGTGCAGCGGCGTCACCACTTGCACCCACGGCGCCTGGGCCAGGCCGCTGAGGTCGACCATGCCGATGGCCCCGCACAAGGCGTAACCCAGGCCCATGCCGATCAGCACCGAGATATTCACCCAGAAGCCGCGCATGAAGCGGTTGATCAGCAGAATGGTGGCCAGTACCAGGGCGGCAATCGCCAGGTAAATCGGTGAGCCGAAGGTGGCGGCTGCGCTGCCGCCACCGGCCCAGTTCACGGCCACAGGGAACAGCGACAGGCCGATGGCGGTGATCACGGTGCCGGTCACCAGCGGCGGAAAAAAGCGCACGATCCTGGACATGAACGGCGCGATCAGCATGCCGAAGAACCCGGCGGCGATGGTGGCGCCGAAGATGCCCTGCAAGCCGATACCGGGCATGCCGGCCATGGCGACCATGCTGCCGACGGCGGCGAAACTGGCGCCCATCATCACCGGCATGCGGATGCCCACCGGGCCGATGCCGAACGACTGCACCAGGGTGGCGATGCCGGCTACCAGCAGGTCGGCGTTGATCAGAAAGGCGATTTCTTCACGGCTCAGGCCGGCGGCCTGGCCAATGATCAGGGGTACGGCGACGGCGCCGCCGTACATCAGCAAGACGTGTTGCAGGCCTACCAGAATCAGTTGCAAGAGGGGCAGCCGCACCATGGCGGGCGCGGCAGGAATCTGCGGGTCGACTAACTCGGTCATGCAACACCTCGGATCTTTTTATTGTTGTGTTGTGTGGAACGCAATCTCTAAATCACTGCAGTCCCCTGTGGGAGGGGGCAAGCCCCCTCCCACATTGGAACTATGTGAATCTGTTAGTTGGTACGCGCCCCCTGGTTGATCCAGGTGCCAATCAAATCCCGCTCCTGCTGGGTCATCTGGGTGATGTTGCCCAACGGCATGATTTGGCTCGCCACCGCCTGTGCCTGGATACGCGCCGCCTGTTGCTGGATCTGCGCTGGTGTATCGAACATCACTCCGGCCGGCGCGGTGCTGAACAGCGGGCTGGTGGGCTTGGCCGAATGGCACACGGCGCAGCGTTCCTGGATCACCCCGTGGACCTTGTCGAAATCAATCGTCGCCTGGGCGGGCGCAGGTGCGGCAGCAGGTTCGGTCGCCGCAGGTGCGGCAGGTTTCAAGCCGCCGCCCAATGCGGTTTCCGGCAACGGTTGGTACTCGATGGCCGCAGGTGCCTTGGCAATCGGTTCGGCCGGCTTGGGCCCGGTCACATACGCCAGGCAAATCATGGCCAACGCACCCACCGGCAAGGTCCACGCATACTTCTGGCTGTTATGCCGAGTGTTGAAGTAGTGCCGCACCAACACCGCCGCCACCGCGATACCCGCCAGGATCAGCCAGTTGTATTGGCTGCCGTAGGTGCTCGGGAAGTGGTTGCTGATCATGATGAACAGCACCGGCAGGGTGAAGTAATTGTTGTGCCGTGAACGCAGCAGACCCTTGGCCGGCAGGGCCGGATCGGGTGTGCGGTTCTCGGCGATCGCCGCCACCAATGCGCGCTGCGCCGGCATGATGATGCGGAACACGTTACCGACCATGATGGTGCCGATCACCGCACCCACGTGCAGGTACGCACCACGACCGCTGAACACTTTGCTGAAACCGTACGCGGCGGCAATCAACAGCACGAACAGGATCAAGCCGAGCAGGGCAGGGCGTTTGCCCAGGGCCGAGTCGCAGAGGAAGGAGTAGATGAACCAACCGGCGAACAGTGAGCCGATGCCCAGCAATACGCCTTCGCTGCCACTGAGGCTGCTGCCGGGGGCGAGCAGGTACAGCGTCGGGTTGAGGTAGAACACCACGCACAGCAGCGCGACGCCCGACATCCAGGTGAAATAGGCCTCCCATTTGAACCAGTGCAGGTTGTCCGGCATGGTCGGCGGGGCCAGTTTGTATTTTTCCAGGTGGTAGATACCGCCACCGTGGATCGCCCACAAGTCACCGGACAGGCCGTCCTTGGGGTTGACACGGTTGAGGTTGTTTTCCAGCCAGACGAAGTAGAACGAAGCGCCGATCCAGGCGACGCCAGTGATCATGTGAACCCAGCGCACGCTGAGGTTCAGCCATTCCAACAGATGTGCTTCCACAGTCTTTACCTCTCGCCTGTCACCCTTGTTGTCGGGTGATCCGGCCTTCTCTTATTGGTGGGGGGCGAGGATCAACCGCTCATCCTCTTTGAAAAAATGCTCATCGCAGTTGTTGCCTGTGCCACTGCGATCAACCACCAGGAAGTCATCCCGCTTTTCGATCGTCAGCACCGGGTGGTGCCAGACGCCGCGATGGTAATTAATGCCCTGCCTGCCGTTGGTGACGAAGGCGCGGACCAAGCCTGATACAGGTGCATCGCCAAGTGGCGCGACCACGATCAGAAAGGGGTTGCCGAGCAGCGGAATGAAGGCCTGGCTGCCCAGCGGGTGTCTCTCCAGCATGCACACGGTCAGCGGCATATCCAGCGCGTCGGCGCGGAAGATGCTGATGATCGCGTTGTCTTCAGGCTGTGCGGTTTCTACCGTTGCCAGCTTGTGAAAGCGCATGGTCGACCCGTTGTTGATCATGAAGTGATCGCTGCCGTCGGTTTCGATAACGTCTCCGAAAGGGGCGAAGGCTTCTTTGGTCAAGGGTTCGATCATCAGTGTGCGCATGGCTGTCTCTTATCCGAATTCTGTGTTGTGTCATTCAGTTCCTGTGGCGAGCGGGGCAAGCCCGCTCGCCACAGGGATTCACTGCTTACTTCGAAACTTTACCCAGTACGCGCAGGCGGCTCACACCGCCATCCGGGAACACGTTCAAGCGGATGTGGGTAATCGGGCCCAGTTCCTTGATCTGCTCGGCGAAGGTGTGTTCGGCGTGCATCTCGAGTTTCTGTGCCGGCAGCAGTTCGCGCCAGAACAGCGATTGGGTTTCGATCTGGCTGTCGGTGCCGCCCTTCACGAAGGCGCCCTGGATCGAGCAGGTGTCCGGGTAGTTGCCCTTGAAGTGCAGGGTGTCGACGATGATCTTCTCGATTTCGCCGGGGTGGCCCAGGGCGACGATCACCCAGTCATTGCCTGGCGTACGACGACGGGCGGTTTCCCAGCCATCACCCATGTTGACGCCACGGCCGGGGTTGAGAATGTTGCTCATGCGCCCGAAGTGCTCGTCGGAACACGCCAGTGCGCGGCCACCGTTCAGTGCTGCCGCCAGGTCGATCTGTTCGTTGTCGCCCACTGCCGACCAGTCGCGGAACGGCACGCCGTACACACGCAGACGGGCCACGCCGCCATCCGGGTAGATGTTGAAACGCAGGTGGCTGAACGCCTGGTCGTTGCTGATCTCGTGGTAGTGGTGGCTGTTGCCTTGCAACTCGACGGCCGACAGGACTTCTACCCACTGGGTATTGTCGTCAGGCTCGCCCGAGGCCAGGAAGCAGGCTTCCAGGGAGGCCGACGGCGGGTAGTTGCCGGTGAAGAATGAAGTGTCGATGTCCACGCCCTTGATCGAGCCCGGTACGCCCAGTCGGATCACTGCGCTGTCGTAGCCTTCGAAGCGCTTGCGGCGTGACTCCCAGCCGTCCATCCACTTGCCGTTGTCATCGAAAACGCCCTCCTTCCACACGGCCGGGGTCGGCTGGAACAGGCGGTTGGCGTCGGCGAACCAGTCATCCGTCACGGAGATGATCTTGGTGCCCAGGCGGGCGTCGGCCAGGTTGACGAACTTCTCGAAGGGTACGGCGTAAGCTTTCATTCTTCTTGTCTGCCTTAAATAGAGTGGCTGGGGATGGTCGTTTAGAGGGTCAGTAAACGGAACAACGCGATCTTGTTGATCTCGGCCAGTGCGCAGTTGAACTCAGCGTCTACCGAGTTGTGAATGCGCGTTTCGAATGCGGCCAGGATCTGATGCCGGTTGCTGCCTTTTACCGCCATGATGAAGGGAAACTTGAACTTGGCCTTGTAGGCATCGTTCAGCTCGGTGAAGCGTGAGAACTCTTCGGCCGTGCAGTGGTGAATCCCCGCGCCAGCTTGCTCATCGGTGCTGGCTTGGGTGAGTTGGCCCTGGACGGCAGCTTTGCCGGCCAGGTCCGGGTGAGCGTTGATCAACGCCAACTGACTGGTGTGATCCGCGCTCAACAAGATGTCGCTCATGCGCTGGTGCAGGGTTTCGATCTGGTCGATCGAGGCGTCCTGGCCCAGGTCGAAGGCCTTTTCGGCCACCCATGGCGAATGTTCGTAGATGTCGGCGAAGGCGTTGACGAAGGCGTCGCGGCTCAAGGTCGAGGGTTTCAGGGTCTGGAAGGTGCTCATTTGGCCGCTCCCTGAAAAGGGTGTACGTCATGCCAGTGGCGCGCGATGTCGACGCGGCGGGTGAACCACACCTGTTCGTGGCCTTTGGCGTATTCGATAAAGCGCTTCAACGCGGCCAGGCGCGCCGGACGGCCGATCAGGCGGCAGTGCAGGCCGATGGACAACATTTTCGGTGCCTCGCTGCCTTCGGCATACAGCACGTCGAAAGCGTCCTTGAGGTACTCGAAAAAGTCATCGCCCTTG
Source organism: Pseudomonas sp. B14(2022) (assembly GCF_012030485.1). NCBI lineage: Bacteria > Pseudomonadati > Pseudomonadota > Gammaproteobacteria > Pseudomonadales > Pseudomonadaceae > Pseudomonas > Pseudomonas sp. B14(2022). The sequence continues at coordinate 112,609 of NZ_JAAUVM010000017.1, read as the reverse complement.
TTGAAGCCCTGCACCTGGGTGAAGCGCATATCGTTGGTGTCCAGGGTGTAGGGGATCACCAGGTGCGGCTTGCCGTTGGGCGTGTTGGGTTCCCAGTAGGGCAGGTCGTCGTCGTAGGTATCGCAGTCGTAGAGGAAGCCGCCTTCCTCCATTACCAGCCGCCGCGTGTTGGGGCCGGTGCGCCCGGTGTACCAGCCCAACGGGCGTTCGCCGGTCAGTTCGGTGAGGATACGGATGGCTTCGAGCATGTGCTCGCGCTCCTGGGCCTCGTCCATGTATTGGTAGTCGATCCAACGGTAGCCGTGGCTGCAGATCTCGTGGCCGGCTTCAACCATGGCGCGGATCACATCCGGATGGCGCTGGGCCGCCATGGCCACGGCGAAGATGGTCAGCGGAATGTCGAATTCCTTGAACAACTTGAGGATGCGCCACACGCCGGCACGGCTGCCGTATTCGTACAGCGACTCCATGCTCATGTTGCGCTCGCCTTGCAGCGGCTGGGCCGAGACCATTTCCGAGAGGAAGGCTTCGGACTCTTTGTCGCCATGCAAAATGTTGCGTTCGCCGCCTTCTTCGTAGTTGAGTACGAAAGACAGCGCAATGCGTGCGTTGCCCGGCCAGTGGGGGTGAGGAGGGTTACTGCCGTAACCGATCAGGTCGCGTGGGTAGTCAGCGCTCACTGCAGTCTTCCTTCTTGTTCGTGGTAGCAAGTGTGTGGCGGCCAGCGGAAAGACTGGGTGGCGTCACAGCGATGGGCTGATTGTATACAACTTAATGCTCACTTTGTAAGTCTGCATTTCCGCATTTTTTCCAGGTGCTTGGCTCAATTTAGTACTGCAAGAAACTTGCCCAGTTGGTCAGCAAACGGACAAAAGGTCTTTAAAAAGCAAGGCTTGCTGGGAAATCGCGTAGAGGATCGAGCCGCCGCAGGGTGTGCAAAACTTTGTGATTTTTATTGTGTACAATTTTTGTTAAAAGTGTCTTAATCGATGCGTCAACGGCTTTTTCATGCCCCGTATAGGTGCAGCCTATTTCACTTCATGCAAGGGAGCCCCGCCCCATGGGACGACTGACCACACACGTGCTGGACGCCGCCCACGGCTGCCCCGGCAGCGCCATCCAGGTTGAGCTGTACCGCGTCGAAGGCGCGCAGTTGGAGCTTGTGAGTACCGCCGTGACCAACAGCGACGGGCGCTGTGACGCGCCGCTGTTGCAAGGCGAAGCGTACCGCAGTGGCGTGTACCAATTGCAATTCAGCGCCGGTGACTACTATCGCGCCCGTGGCGTGCAATTGCCGGAGCCGGCCTTCCTCGACGTCGTGGTGCTGCGCTTTGGCATCAGCGCCGAGCAGGATCACTACCACGTGCCCCTGCTGATTTCGCCTTACAGCTACTCCACCTATCGCGGTAGCTGAGTCGTCACCTCGCTTCACACCCCCAAAGCTCTTCGTTGGTTTTTCGCCCGCCCACACTGCGGGCTTTTTTTTGCATGTCAGAGCGTTCAATTATCTAGCGCCTCCTGAGGGAATGGGCTGCATAGGCTAGGTGTTTTCCACGATGAAGATACCGCCGTGACCTCACCTGACGATTCCGATGTACCTGACAACGATGCGTTGCAGGCCATGCGTACCGAACTGACACGGCGGATCAACGCCAGTCCTCATCCCAGCCTCTTGATCAATCGGCTCGTCGGCGTCGACCTGCGTTGTGCCGAATCGGCGAAATGCCAGGCGCGACTGATCCTTAGAGCCCCCAGGGTGCTGCGAGTAATCCGCGCCGAGTTGCGCCAGGCCTTTGATCTGGACCCCGATACCCTGCTGTTTACCGAACCCAAGCCGCCGGCCGCGGCACAAAAAATCGACAGTTTGACCGACCGGGCGTTACGGCTGCTGGTCTTGCCGTCGGTGCCGATCAACCTCAATCAGTTTACGGTCGTCAGCCTCAAGGCCGACCCGTCCCGCCGTTTGCCATTTACCCCCCTGGAGGCGTTGCGGCGGGTCATTGCGCTGAATCTGCTGGCTCGGCTTACCCACGTGCAGGGCGCGTATTGGCAGGCATTGGAGCTGGGCTCCTGGCTGACCCGCAAAGAGCGCTGGGTTGAACTGCACAAGCAGCTGTTCGCCGACCAGGCCTTTGTGGCGCGGCAATTGAACGAGCTCTCGAGCGCCGGGGCGCTAATGGTCCAGGCGGTGGTGGACGCGTCGACGGTCGAGGCCCGTCAGCGCGCGGGCGGGCCGTTAGCCAGCGTCCAGGCGTGTGAGCTGATGTGGCCCGGCATGGGGCCACGGCTGATGCCGATTCCCGGAGCGCTGCATATCTATCGTGAGGGCGACCCGACGGAGGCACCCCATGTGATGTATCTCCCGGGCGCAAATCGCACGTTCTACGAGTACCCATCCTTTGCTCGCATGCAGTGTGGCCTGGTGGCGCTGATCAATGGCGCGCTGTTCGACGACCTCTGGCAGTGCCTGCCACTGCGGCGTCGGCACGAGGTGTGCGGGCCCGCCGCTGTCCTCGCGGCTGCTCGCGGCTTGGCGTTGCGCGGCGATGCGTTGACGTTCAGCGCGCAGGCGGTGCTGGAGGGGCAATGGGAAAATGAGTTGGCCTGTGCGGTGTCGGTCAACCTCGCGCAGGTGTTTTCCAGCGGGCACCTGCCACCGACGATCAGCGCAGCCCCTTTCCTCACCTACATAGAACGCGGCAGGCAACACTGGGTGGGCAAGGCTCGCCTGGGAAATATTCGCCGTGAGTTGCAGGGCTGGGATGCGCATCGGCGGCGTGAGGAAATCATTTTCGCCAGTACCGCACCCACGTTGGCGGTGAACACCGTACTGCAACAGCTCAAGCGTTATGAACAAGGCCTGATGTCGCTGCTCGACCCGCAGGATCCTTTGGACGACCCGCAGGCCTTTCGAGACTTCGTGGCGCTTGAGGCGCAGTGCAAGGGGCCGGCGGACTCACTGCGCGCGCTGTTGAAAAATGCGCAGTTGCAACTGTTCCAGGCGGCCTTCTGGAAAGCGCGTCCCGACGGAAAACAGAGACGCCTGGGCACGGTTATCCGCGCGTGGACTGACACGCTGCGTTGCGCGATCCAGTTACAGCACCGACTCGGGTTGATTGGCATCGACGCTCTGAATCTGCTCGTCGAGGTGCTGGACAAGCCGCTGGCCAGCAGGCGCCAGGGCAGTGACTGCCGCGTGCTTGGCGTGCGGCTGGGCAATGGGACTGACGCCATGTACCCGCTGCACAGCGTGTTTGCGGTCACCCGGGCAGCGGCGGTCCGTGATCACGGGCAGCGGGCTCCTGTGGTGCTCTGCGCTTTCGGACGGGAGGGCGGCGTGGCCACCTTTAGCCGCTTGGCGGCGTTATCCCGCAGCATCAAGGCCAGTCTCGGCAGTCGGGATGAGTCGATGTTATGGCGCTATGTCGATCGGCCGGATCGCAACGCGGTGCGTGAGCATGTCGGCCGTCAAACCTTGGTGGTGGGGTACGAACCCATCGAGGGCAACCCCGTACTGCTTGCGCTCAAAAGGTTGGTCAAGGGGTATGTCAGCCTGCAGCGCAGTATCAATGACCGCGCGAGTATTTTCAGTGAAACCCAGGATGCCCAACTGAGCCGCCTGTTGTTGGCGGTCGAGTTGGAGGAGGGCCTCAGCGCACCCGTCAACGCTGCGCTGATTCAAGCACGGGCGCATTTCGACCTGGTACGTAAAGCCGCAGGTGCGAGAAAAAAGTTGCCGCTGTGGCTGGCCAAGGCGGCAGTGGCCCAACGTAACCGCTTCAAACATTTGCAGAGCCGCTACCTGGGCAATACGTGGGCTTTTGAAGAGGGCCTTAGGCGGCGTTTGCCTGATCTGCAAACCTTTGCCCGCAGTGCCTTGGTCGCCCGCCTGCGCGAGGATGGCCTGTATCCGAAACTGGACATCGACACCCCCTTTATCGAGCTGCCGGACCAGGTCGATGGACGGTTCTGCGGATGGGATAGCGCCTGTCCGGTGGGGGACCGCAACGAGATCCTGACCCCCAGCACGCAGCGCAGATCCTTCAGCCTCCTGCAATTGGTGCTGCATAACCTGGACCCACAAATGATGCCCACCTGGTGGCGTTTCCGCTACGGGCGCTATCTGCAGGCGGCCTGGAAACAGCTGCTGGGCACACATTATCTGGTCAACATGGTGTCGTCGCTGGATGTAGGAGGCCGCTACGAGGCGTTGATCAACAAGGTCTTTTATCCGCCGCCTGCTGGTGAGTCCAGTGACGGTGACGCGCGTGTCCCACAATTGCTCCAGCGCGCTTTGCTGACCGGCACCGATGTTCATCTGTATTCGGCGATTCAACAGGGGCTGACAGCGAGTGCGCAGAGCCTTTTCAATACCGCGATGGCAGCGGAAACTCCCGAACACCTGCGTAAAAACGGCCATCAATTGCAACTCTACGTGGTTCATCTGGTGGGCCACACCCTGCAGCACGATCGCTACATCGGCGGAATCCTGGTGATCCACGACCTGTCTTCCCTGCTCTGCGTGGTCTACTGGCCGACTGCGCCGGATACCGTCAACCTCACGGAGCATGTCAGCCTGCAGCACGCCAGAGAGTACCTGAACAGCATGGGCGCGCGGCCTGATAATGTCGCGGCACTGGCCCGTCATGTCGCGCCCGGCTGGGCGTTTGAAGCCATTACTCATCATCCCGGCCCACTGGGCGGGGCGCCGGTATCGTTCGGCCTGGCCTTTCTAAGCCCTGAATATGCGATGTCGCACGGGGTCTGGCGCGGCGCCGAGTTCGTGCGCTCATTCACCATTAAACACCGGTTGCCCACTGCGCTTGTCGAGGAGATCGAAAAACAGATCCATGAGCAGATTGCCAGCGATTCCCTGAACTGGCTGGCCCTGGTGCCTACCTCACACTGCGATGCCAGGGCCTTGTTGTATCACGCACGGGTACTGGACCAGCACCATCAGGCCCAGGCCAACAGCAATTCCGGCAAGACCCTGGAAAAGTACCGAGAGCTGCGGCTGGAAGAGGAAAAGGATACCCGCCGGCGCGCATTGGTATCTGTTTTTTCCCCCCTGTTCGGGTTGGTTAACCAGTTGTATGAGTTGCTACTGACCTCGCGGCGTTATCACCACAGTGGTGAGGGTCGCGACGCGGTAGATGTGGCTTTCGGCACGCTGTTCTTGAGCATAGAGCTTTTGCTGACCTTCGTTCCCGGCCCCAAACCGAAGCCGGGCGCTGTGGTTCGTCCATGGCGGCGTTCGCTCGATCTCGGCTTGAATCGTATCCACCGCTCGGCGGCCATCCAGCCCGGCCGGGTTTCCCGCCTGCCCAAGTCGCCATCGATGGTCACCCGGCTCAAGCCCGTGGAGGGCTTCAGGGGCCAGGGTGTGCCAGCGGACGCCGTCGCGTTGAGCGGGCTGGGCGAGCAGGGCATTTACGTTGCGCGCGGCGAGCATTTCATTGTCGAAGGTACGCATCACTTCCCGGTATACCGCCGTGGCGATGAGGGGTTCTTTCGCCTGAAGAACAAGACGACACCGGGGGCGGATGAGCTGATTCTGACGATTTATTCCCCGGGTGAATGGCTGCTTGGGGCAGATGCACCCGTGGCCGGACCGAGTTCGGGGGTACTGAGCCCGTTGCGAGCGCTCGCCCAGCCGGCGGACTGGCACCCCCCCATTGCGCGCAATGCGACGGAAAATCGCATTCGCCAGTCATCCGCGCCCGCCAATTATTGGTCCGACTGGCGAATCCAGGTGCCCGAGAATCAATCGTTGGGTAGCTCGGCTTCCGGTGTGTTTCATCTTCATCAGGAAGCTCCAGGGTTTCCCTACGATGCCATCTACGTGGGACCGAGGTATGACACGCCAACGCACTCGGGGATCGGCTATTACCGGTTGCTGCACCAAGGCGAGCATGCGCCGTTGGACAACATCGCGTTTATCGCCAGGAACGAACCGCTGGTTTCAAAGGCTCACGTAGACATCGAGCGTTGGACAGGTACAGCGCTTGGAGAGCAGCCGATTCCGGTCTCGCGCACTTCATCGGGTCAATGGCAGTTGCATGCGCCGCTCTTCGATGGGCCGCTCGAGCCATTGATCGGCAGGGCTTTTCCGACCATGACCAGCAAGAGCCGGGAGTTTGCGCTCGCAAGGGTCATTGAGTTGGCAGACGCTTCTCGCTCGGTAACGGCCAGTCATTTGCTTAACCTGCGTGCAACGCTGGACGACTGGTTGACCCCAAACCCCGTGAGGCTTGGTCAGACGGATGATTTACTGAAGTTGTTGCGGCCCACTGAAAGGAGGGGCGCCAATTTACTTATCGGTTACGAAGGCAAGGCGCCCGGCTTTACCCGTGTCGATTTCAGGCCGGATGTAACGTTGGAGCCGAGGCTCAGAACCGAGAGCAAGCAACTCGCGCCGCAGCGCAGTACCGCGCAGCAGGCGGCAGTCAAGGCCGTGCTGGAAGGGCAGGGCTTCAGTCTTCACGAATGGCAGGTGCGGCGCGGAACGATACGCCCTAATGAATTGATAGCGACTCATCCCCGTTCGAACCATCTGTACTACATGACTTACCAATGGCTTGAGCGAGGGGCCATTCAGTTGAAAACGAAACTCTCGGATAAGTGGCTCAACACGGCAATCCAATCCCATAAGGATTCCGTGCTGGCCGCGACGGTCCAGGGGGCTCTGGATGAACAACGCCTGGTCCGGATCGTCACCGGCGTTCAATGGCCCAGCCTGGGAAACGTGCCGCCCACGGTTTACTTTGTCAAAGTGAACCCGCTCTGACTTTGATCAGCGAGGCGACGCCGGCACAGCCGAACAGGGCGGCACTGACACGGTTGAACCAGCTCTGGCCCGAACCGCTGCGCAGGTACCGCGCAGCCCCATGGGCGCCCAGGCCATAGGCCAGCTTGCACAGCAGGTCGAGCAGGGTCCAGGTGGCGATCATGATCAGCAATTGCGGCAGGAAGGGTTGCTGGCTACTGAGGAATTGCGGCAGGAAGGCGGCGAAAAACAGGATGTCCTTGGGATTGCTGGCCCCCAGTACAAAGGCGCGACCGAACAGCGCGCGAAAACGCGGCACCGGGGCCGCTTCCGGAACCTTCGCGCCCTGGGACGGCAGGCGCGATTGCTGCCAGCTCTGCCAGGCGAGGTAGAACAGGTACAGCGCACCGACAATCTTCAACGCGCTGAAGAGTTGTTCCGAAGCGAGCAGCAATGCGCCCAGGCCCAGGGCCGACGCGCTCAGCAGGCAGATCGAGGCGATCACTCCGCCGAGAAACGCCGGGTAGGAGCGGCGCAGGCCGTAGTTCAGGCTGTTGCTGATCATCAGCAACGACAGCGGCCCCGGGATCAGGATCACCACCAGCGCAGCGCCGCTGAACAGCAGCCAGGTTTCCAGACTCATTGCATGCTCCTTTTCTATAGAAAGACGAACTTGGCGATAAAGATCGCGCCCAACACCCACAGGCTTACGGAAATCTCGCGGTACTTGCCGGTACCGGCCTTGAGCGCCACATAGGTGATAAAGCCCAGGGCGATACCGTCGGCGACCGAGAAGGTCAGGGGCATCATGATCGCGGTCACGATGGCCGGGATGCTGTCGGTGGCCTCATCCCAATTGATGTGGGCCATGCTCGCCATCATCAGCATCGCCACGTAGATCAGCGCGCCTGCGGTGGCATAGGCCGGAATCATCCCCGCCAGCGGCGCGAAAAACATCGCCGCTACAAACAACACGCCGACCGTTACCGCCGTCAACCCGGTACGGCCCCCGGCGGCAACTCCGGCAGCGCTTTCCACGTAGCTGGTCACCGGCGGCACACCCACCATGGCGCCGAACACACTCGAAGCGCTGTCGGCCTTCAGGGCGCGGGACAGGTTATCGATCTTGCCGTCGGCGTTGACCAACCCGGCGCGTTGCGCAACGCCCATCAGTGTACCCGCAGTGTCAAACATGTGCACAAACAGGAAGGCAAATACAACGCTGATCATGCTGACATTGAATACACCTTTTATGTCCATGGCCATCCAGGTCGGCGCCAGGCTCGGTGGCGTGGAGAGAATGCCGTTGTAGTGCACCAGGTCGAGACCCCAGCCGGCCAGGGTCACGGCGATGATGCTGATGAGGATCGCGCCGAACACCCGGTGGTAGCTGAGGATCGCGATCAGCAGGAAACACACCGCCGCCAGCAGCGGCGCCGGCTCGTGCAGCGAACCGAGCTTGATCAGCGTGGCCGGGCTGTCGACGATAATGCCAGCGGTTTTCAGTCCGATCACCCCGAGGAACAACCCGACACCGGCGCCCATGGCGTGGCGCAGGCTCACCGGAATGCTGTTGAGCAGCCATTCGCGCACCCGGGAGAGCGTCAGGCCCATGAACAGCACCCCGGAAATAAACACCGCACCCAGCGCGGTTTCCCAGTGGTAGCCCATGGTGCCGACCACGGTGTAGGTGAAAAACGCATTCAGCCCCATGCCCGGCGCCAGGCCCACCGGCCAGTTGGCGTACAGGCCCATCAAAAGGCACCCCAGCGCGGCGGCGATGCAGGTGGCGACGAACGCAGCGCCGTGATCGATGCCGGCGTCGGCCATGATATTGGGGTTGACGAAGATGATGTAGGCCATGGTGATGAAGGTGGTGAGGCCGGCGATCAGCTCGGTCTTCACTGTGGTGCCATGCAAGCGCAGTTTGAACAGGCGTTCCAGCCAGCCGTTCTGTGAGGGGGCAAGGTCCAGCGTCGGGGCTTCGGATTTGCGGCTATCCACAGCGAGTACTCCTCAAGCATTTTATTGTTATGTCCAGCGCGGTGCGCTGTGAGGTACCGGCGGGTTTTGTTGACTGATAGGTCAGGAACTCGCACGAAGCGAATTATGCTTTTGTATACAAAGAAAGCAAATAATGTTTTCTATTTTCTGTGTGAAAAGGATGAAAGGCAACGCTCACTCGCCACCGGGATCAAGGCTGGCCTGCAAGTGCCTGATTCACCGCCAGCCAGCCCGTCACCGCTTCTTCCCCGGCTTCGGCGAAGGCACGCCGCAACAACTTCACCTGTTCACGGCGCAGCGACTGCTCGAAACGCAGGCCTTCCTCGGTCAATTCCAGCAGGCGTTTGCGCTTGTCGGTCTCCGACGCAACGCTGTCCACCAGGTACATTTCCTGCAATTGGCGTAGCGGCATGTTCAGCGCCTGCTTGCTCACACCGAGCAATTCCAGCAGTTCCTTGACGCTCAACGCCGGGTAGCGCGCGATAAAAAACACGATGCGCTGGTGCACCCGGCTCAGCCCACGGCGCTCGAGCATTTCATCGGCCTTGGCAGTGAACGCCTGGTAACCGAAGAAGAACGCTTCCATGGCTTGTTGCTGGCTGTTTTGGTTTTTAAGGTCAAGCATGTTGACGTATCCACTCAAGCTGACGTAATTTCGGTCAACCAGTTTGACGTATTTCCCACAGGCTTCGCTAGCGGTGACCTTATGGCCTTCTCTGAACGTGTTACGCGCCTCAAAAGCTCCTTGATCCGTGAAATCCTCGCGGCCGCCCAGCGCCCGGAAGTGATGTCGTTTGCCGGTGGCCTGCCGGCCGAAGCCATGCTGCCGGCGCTGGACTGGGATGATATGCCGCTGAATATCGGCCAATACGGCATGAGCGAAGGTGAGCCGCAGTTGCGTGAACTGCTCGCCGCCGAGGCGCGTGCGTTGGGTGTGCCGTGCCAGGCCAGCCAGGTGCTGGTGGTCAGCGGTTCCCAGCAAACCCTGGACCTGGCGGCCAAGCTGTATATCGACAAAGGCACCCAGATCCTGCTGGAAGGCCCGACTTACCTCGCTGCGTTGCAGATCTTCCAGCTGTTCGGCGCCGACTGTCTCACCGTGCAACTGGAAGCCGATGGCCCCAACCTGCCCAGCCTGCGCGCCAACCTCGAGCGCCATCGCCCGGCGTTCATCTACCTGATCCCGACCTTCCAGAACCCTTCGGCCGTGCGCTACAGCGAAGCCAAGCGCGAGGCCGTCGCCGCCTTGCTCGACGAGTTCGGCGTGACCCTGATCGAAGACGAACCCTATCGCGAGCTGACCTTCGACGGCGGCAGTGCGCAGCCCATCGTCGGCCGCTTGAAAAAAGCCAGCTGGATCTACACCGGCACGGTCTCCAAGACCCTGCTGCCCGGCCTGCGCGTGGGCTACCTGATCGCCAGCCCCGACCTGTTCCCGCACTTGCTCAAGCTCAAGCAGTCGGCGGACCTGCACACCAATCGCGTCGGCCAGTGGCAGGCCATGCAGTGGATCGGCACGCAGAAATACCAGCAGCACTTGGTGGAACTGCGCAGTTTCTACCGCGAGCGCCGCGATGCATTCCAGGTTGCATTGGCGCGTCACTTCGCCGATCTGGCCGACTGGCAAGTGCCCCAGGGCGGATTATTCTTCTGGCTGACCTTGAAACAGCCGCTCGATACCCGCACCTTGTTGGCTCCTGCGCTCGATCAGGACGTCGCGTTCATGCCCGGTGAACCGTTCTTTTCCGAGCCGGACCAGCATTTAGGCTCACTGCGACTCAACTTCAGCCACATCGACCCGGCCCGCCTGGACGAAGGGCTCAAGCGCCTGGCCGCGGTGGTCCGTCAAGCACTGCACGCGCAAGCGGCATAAGGGGAGCCCCATGTACAAGGTTTATGGCGATTACAAGTCGGGCAACTGCTACAAGGTCAAATTGATGCTCAACCTGCTGGGCATCCCGTATCAATGGGTGGATATCGACATCCTCAACGGCGATACCGAGACCCCTGAGTTCCTGGCCAAGAACCCCAACGGTAAGATCCCGGTGCTGGAACTGGAAGACGGCACCTGCCTGTGGGAGTCCAACGCGATCCTCAACTTCCTTGCCGATGGCAGCGAGTTCCTGCCTACCGAGCCGCGCCTGCGCACCCAAGTGCTGCAATGGCAGTTCTTCGAGCAGTACAGCCACGAGCCGTACATTGCAGTGGCGCGGTTTATCCAGTTTTACCTGAACATGCCGGAAGATCGCCTGGAGGAATACAAGACCACCCACAAGGGCGGTTACAAGGCCTTGCGGGTGATGGAGCGTCAGTTGCAGGCCACGCCTTACCTGGTGGGCGACCAGTATTCGATTGCCGATATTGCGCTGTATGCCTACACCCATGTGGCCCATGAAGGGGGTTTTGACCTGGCGCCTTACCCCGCGGTGCAGGCGTGGTTGAAGCGCGTGGCCAGCCATCCCAAGCATGTGGCGATGCTCGACTGATCACCGCGGTCAAAAAATGTGGGAGGGCGGTGCGACGATTCGACTTGCCCCCTCCCACATTCAGCTCGATGTCGTGTCAGATAATTCATAATTCAGCAGGTCAAAACAGCGCTGCGCCGCCGGGCTCAGGCCCATGCCGCTGCGACTGATCAACCCGATCTCCCGGTTCACCCCAGGATGGTCAATGTCGATGCGCTTCAACCCCGCCAGGCTGTCCGCCGCCGACTCCGGCAGCACACTGATCCCCAGGCCCTGGCGCACCAACGCCAGCACCGTCGACATGTAGTTGGCCTCCATCCCGGCATTCATCGTCAGCCGCGTTTCGTCAAACAGCGCGTCCACCTGCTCGCGCACGCTGCTGTCGCGGCCGGTGAGGATGATCGGTTGGTCCGCCAGTTGCTCCAGGGTCAATTGGCGATGGTGGGCGAGGGGGTGATCCAGCGGCACAAATGCACACAGCCGATCATTCAGCACCGGCACGAACTCCAGGCCATGGCTTAGCCGCGCCCGTACGCCAATACCAAAATCCACTTCGCCTGCGCGCACCTGGGCATGAATACGGTGGGCCACCAGGTCCTGCAAACGCACCTCGATCCCGGCAAAACGCTCGCGAAACCGGCGCAGGGCCGGGGGCAGGGCGCCGGCGCAGACCGAAGGCAGGGCCGCGAGGGTGACCACGCCACGGCGCAAGGCCGCGAGGTCGCGGGAGCCGGTGACGATGTTGTCCAGGTCCAGCAGCAGCTTTTCCATCGGCCCGCGCGCGTCCTGGCCGGCAGCGGTGATGCTCACATGCCGGGGGCTGCGGTCGAGCAGGGCGACGCCGAGCCAGTCTTCGAGTTGTTGCACCTGCACGGTGAGTGCCGAAGGCGAAAGATGCAGCTCATGGGCGGCCTTGGTAAAGCTGCCGGTACGGGCCACCGCAAGGAACGCTTGAATATGCTGGATCGAATTTTTCATTGTTGTTTTTCTCGAGCGTTTTGTTTTTACGAATATGACTGGCTGAACATTCCAATTTACAAAGACTAACGCGCTTCCAATACTCCAGGGAAAACAATAACCGGCCACCAAGGCCGCTCTGGAGTAACCCATGCTCGCTACCCTGGGTGTCATTACCATCCTGTGCCTGCTCGCTGCCGTCATGAGCAAACGCCTCTCGCCACTGGTGGCCCTGATCGCCTTGCCGATCATCGCCGCGCTGCTCGGTGGGTTCGGCCTGCAAACCAGTGCCTTCATCATTAGCGGCATCAAGAACGTCGCCCCTGTGGTGGGCATGTTCGTGTTCGCGATCCTGTTTTTCGGGATCATGACCGATGCCGGGATGCTCGATCCCATCATTGATCGCATCCTGCGCACGGTAGGGACGCGTCCTACACGGATTGTCGTCGGTACCGCGACCCTGGCCCTGCTGGTGCACCTGGACGGTTCCGGGGCGGTCACCTTTCTGGTGACGGTGCCGGCGATGCTGCCGTTGTATACGCGGCTGGGCATCGACAAACGCATCCTCGCCTGTGTCTGCGCGATGGCGGCCGGGGTCAACTTCCTGCCGTGGACCGGCCCGGTGCTGCGCTCTTCGGCGGCCTTGCACGTACCGGTGGCGGACCTGTTCCAGCCGCTGATCCCGGTGCAGATCGTCGGCCTGATCTTCGTCTTTGCCTGCGCGTGGTGGCTCGGCCGGCGTGAAGAAAAACGCCTGGGCCTGGGCGCCGGCTCCAGCGTGGATGCCGTGCCGCAACGGGTGCTCAGCGACGACGACATCAAGCTGCGCCGCCCACGCCTGTTCTGGGTCAACCTGATCCTGACCGTGCTGGTCATGGTGGTGATGATCGCCGGCTGGGTCGACCCGGTGGTGATGTTCATGCTTGGCACCGTGGTAGCGCTGTGCATCAACTACCCGAACGTGGACGCCCAGCGCGCACGCATCGATGCCCATGCGAAAACCGCCCTGACCATGGCCAGTATCCTGCTCGCCGCTGGGGTGTTCACTGGCATCATGCAAGGCACGGGCATGCTCAAGGCCATCGCTGAAGTGGCGGTAGCGCAGATTCCGGCCGGCCACGGCAAGCTGATCCCAGCGGTGGTGGGCTTCCTGTCCATGCCGCTGAGTATGCTGTTCGACCCCGACTCTTACTATTTCGGCGTAATGCCGGTGATCGCCGAAGTCGGCAAGGCGCTGGGCGTCGACCCACTGCAAGTGGCCCAGGCCTCGTTGCTGGGTGTACACACCACCGGTTTCCCGGTCAGCCCGCTGACCCCGGCGACCTTCCTGTTGGTGGGCCTGTGCAAGATCGAATTGGCCGATCACCAGCGCTTCACCATCCCTTTTCTGTTTGCCGCGTCGGTGTTGATGACCCTGACCGCGTTGCTCCTGGGAGTGATTTGAGATGAAAACCTTGCGCATCGGTTCCGGCGCCGGCTATTCCGGTGACCGTATCGAGCCTGCCGTGGAATTGGCCGAGCGGGGCGACCTGGATTACCTGGTGTTCGAGTGCCTGGCCGAACGCACTATCGCCCTGGCGCAGCAGGCACGAATCAGCGACCCACAGGGTGGTTATGACCCGCTGCTCAGTGAGCGTATGCAGCGTGTGCTGCCTTACGTCGGCCGCCATGAAGGGCGCCGCCGCCTGCGGGTGATCACCAATATGGGCGCGGCCAACCCGGTGTCGGCCGCCGTTGAAGTGCGCCGTATCGCCACGGAGCTGGGCCTGCACCTCAAGGTCGTGGCCGTGGTGGGCGATGATGTGTTGGAGGTCTTGCGGCCCGAGCAATTGCTGGATAACGGCCAGACCGTGGGGTCACTCGGCAAGCGCCTGATTTCCGCGAATGCCTACCTGGGCGTCGACGGCATTCTTGACGCCTTGCGCGCCGACGCTGATGTGGTGATCACCGGGCGTGTGGCCGACCCGTCGCTGTTCCTCGCCCCGCAGGTGTTTGAGTTCGGCTGGGCGGCGGACGACTGGCAGCGCCTGGGGCGCGGCACGTTGGTCGGGCATTTGCTGGAGTGTGCCGGGCAGGTCAGCGGTGGTTATTTTGCCGATCCCGGTTTCAAGGACGTGGACGATCTTGCGCGCCTGGGTTTCCCGTTGGCCGAGATCGATGCTGCCGGTGAGGCCGTGATTACCAAGGTTGCAGGCTCCGGTGGGCGGGTCAGCCGTGCCACTTGCACAGAACAACTGATCTACGAAGTGCATGACCCTGCGGCGTATTTGACGCCTGACGTGACGGCCGACTTCTCCCAGGTGGGGTTTGTCGAAGAGGCTGTTGATCGCGTGCGCGCCCAGGGGGCGAGTGGTCGTGCACGGCCGGAGCAGTTGAAGGTCAGCGTCGGTTACCTGGATGGCTGGATTGGCGAAGGGCAGATGTCCTACGGCGGCCCCGGCGCGGTCGCACGGGCGCAGCTGGCGCGGGATGTCGTACTCAAGCGTTTGGAACTGATGGGCGTGAAGATGCAGGACGTACGCGCCGAACTGATCGGCATGGACTCGCTGCACGGTCCACGCAGCAGCATAGAGCCCTGGGAAGTACGCCTGCGCGTGGCTGCCCGCTGTGAAGACCGCAGCGAAGCTGTGCGGGTCGGCAACGAAGTGGAAACCCTCTACACCAACGGCCCGTCCGGTGGCGGTGGTGCGAGTAAAAGCGTACGGCAGGTGGTGGCGGTGGTGTCGTTGCTGCTGCCCCGTGACGCGGTCAACCCGAGGATCGAAGCATGAAACTGCACACGCTGGCCCATTCCCGTACCGGCGATAAGGGCGACACCTCGAACATCTCGATCATTGCCTATCGCGTCGAGGATTATCCGTTGCTGCGTGAGCAGCTCACGGCCGAGCGCGTGGCCGAGTTTTTTGCGGGCTTGCTGGAGCCTGGCGCTGCGCCGGTACGGCGTTATGAACTGCCCAACGTGCAAGCGCTGAACTTCGTACTGCCGGGGATATTGCGCGGCGGCGTAACCCGTTCGCTGGCGCTGGATGCCCATGGCAAGTGCCTCGGCTCGGCGCTGCTTGAGTTGGACCTGGATTTGCCAACACCGAACTGAATGTGGGAGGGAGCAAGCTCCCTCCCACATTGGATCTCAGCAGGTCTGTCAGACCGCAGCGAAACGCTTGTCCAGGTAATCGATGATCACTTTGGAGTCATACATCCAGGTGGTCTGGCCATTCTCTTCGATGCGCAGGCACGGCACCTTGATCTTGCCGCCTTGCTCCAGCAGGGTCTGGCGGTCCTGCTCGTTGTTCTTCGCGTCCTTCAATGCCACCGGCACATTCAGGCGGTGCAGGGTGCGGCGGGTCTTCACGCAGAACGGGCAGGCGTGGAATTGATACAGGGTCAGGTCCTTGGCCGCTGCGTTCACCTGCGCCTGTTGTTCGGCAGGGCGCTGCTTTTTGCGCGGACGGGTAAGTAAGTCGCCGGCGATGATGACGTGGCCGAGGCCCACTCGAAGTGCTTTGACGAACATGGCTGAAACCTCTTGCCCATGAAGAAGGGGCCGCAGCTTACCTTAATTCTGCAGGCGAAAAAAAACCGGCGATGAACGCCGGTGTTTTTCTACGCAGCCTATTACTTGATCAGGCTTAGGAATTCGCTGCGGGTGGCCGCATTTTCGCGGAACTCACCCAGCATCACCGACGTGATCATCGACGAATTCTGTTTCTCCACACCGCGCATCATCATGCACATGTGCTTGGCTTCGATCACCACGGCCACGCCCAGGGCGCCGGTCACTTGCATCACCGCGTCGGCGATCTGGCGGCTGAGGTTTTCCTGGATCTGCAGGCGGCGCGCATACATGTCGACAATCCGCGCGACCTTCGACAGGCCCAGCACTTTGCCGCTCGGGATATACGCCACATGCGCCTTGCCGATAAACGGCAGCAGGTGGTGTTCGCACAACGAGTACAACTCGATGTCCTTGACCAGCACCATTTCGCTGTTGTCGGAGCTGAACAAGGCACCGTTGGTGACTTCTTCGAGTGTCTGTTCATAGCCGCGGCAAAGGTACTGCATCGCCTTGGCGGCACGCTTAGGCGTGTCGAGCAGGCCCTCGCGGGAAACGTCCTCGCCGAGTTGGCCGAGGATCGCGGTGTAATTCTGTTCCAGGGACATGAAACTACCTGTGGGATTTTCGCAAAGCGCAAGGTTACGGTGGCCGACACATCGCTGCAAGCCTGACGATGGCACTTGTTACTCGTCGCGCCCTTCCATCATCGTGCGCTTGAGCATCACATACACCGCCCCCGCCCCACCGTGGCGTGCCTGGCACGAGGTAAAGCCGAGCACCTGGGCATGCTGGCGCAGCCAGGTGTTGACGTGGCTCTTGATCATCGGCCGCTTGCCGTCCAACCGCACGGCCTTGCCATGGGTGACGCGCACGCAGCGGATTTCGAACTTGGTGGCTTCGGCGAGGAAGGCCCACAGGGTTTCCCGGGCTTTTTCCACGTTCATGCCGTGCAAGTCGAGGCTGCCTTCGAACGGGATCTGACCAACCTTGAGCTTGCGCATCTGGCTTTCCTGCACGCCGTCGCGGGCCCACATCAGTTCGTCTTCAGGGCCGACGTCAATCACGAACTGGTCCGACAGGCCATCGACGGTAGTGGCGTCGGTGCGCACGGTCGCGGCCTGGCGCAATTTGGCGATCTGCGCCCGGTCGGCCTTGGGTTTGCCGGTGTCGGCGCGGTCGTGCTTGATCGGCTTGACGCCGCGCAGCTCGTTTTTGAACAGGGAAAAATCGTCGTCTTGCATGTCAGCCTCCGCGAAGGGCGGGCAGTTTACCTAAATCGCGGCGGCCGGGGCGCAGGAAACGCTATCCAAGCGCCATCAGTCGTGCTTTTTCATCAGGTGCGAAGCGATGTTCAGTGACAACGGCTGGCGCATCTTCCGACGGCTGCGTCGCCATAACCAGACGCCCAGCCACAGCACCAGCAACCCGATCACCGCCAGGAGCGCCGAACCGCCGGGGCTGGCATTCAGTTCACCAAGGGCCGGCGAGTGGCCAAACAAACCGGCGCCACCAGCGCCGGTCAACAGCAAACCTACTACCGCCAGCAGCGCGGCAATGCCGGCCACCAAGCGCAGACGCCAGTTGCTCGGGCCCTTGGGGCGCAAGCGACGAGCGTCAAAACCATCGGATATCTTCATTCCGACCTTTCCTCCAGGGTATCGGCCCTTCGACCGGAAGTTACACAGGTTGTTCCTGTGCCAGAGGTAATTGCAGCAAATGACAGGCATTTGCAGATGAGCGGGGCCATCAACAGGCCGCACCGCTCATCAGAAGCACGATCAGATCAGATCTTTAGTCAGGGCGAGGGTGGCGAAGTTGTCAGCCATGATGGCCATCTCGGTCTGCTGCACATGCTCGGCGCTCAGGATGCCGCCCTTGTAGGGCAGGTCGCGGGTGGCGCAGGCGTCTTCCACCAGGGTGCAGCGAAAGCCCAGGTTCTTGGCAGCGCGTACGGTGGTGCTGACGCTGGAATGGCTCATGAAGCCGCAGACGATCAGGTCCAGGGAGCCGAGGTCCTGCAGGTGTTTTTCCAGGCCGGTGCCGTGGAAGGCGCTGGGCAGCAGCTTGCCGATGATGGTTTCGTCACCTTGAGGTTCAAGGCCGGGGATGAACTCACCACGCTCGCCCTGCGGGTCAAACAGGCCGCCCACGGTACCGAGGTGGCGCACATGCACGATCGGGCGTCCGGCGTTGCGCGCAGCGGCGACCAGTTGCTTGATATTGCCGACCGCCGCGTCCATGCCGGAGAGGGCGAGCGGGCCACTGAGGTATTCCTTTTGGGCGTCGATGATCACGAGGGTCGCATGGCCAAGGTTGGCAGCTGCGTAACCACGACCGCTGAGTTGAAACATCGTCTTTGGAACGGACATTCTGGGGCTCCTGTGAGGGGGGCTTTTGCGTCATTGTCCACTGGCTGAGCGGTTCTGTGAATCGCTACTATCGTAAGGTACGCCGTTGCTGGCGTGCAGCCATGTCAAGTGGCGGTGATGTTTAACCGAATGATGGCGATTTGGATGAAATCCGACGTACGGCGACAGGTTTTCGTACATCGTCGGCACAGGCGAAGGCTGTTAGAATCGCCAGTCGTTTTTTCCAGGAGTCTGCCCCCGTGATCACATCCCGCCTGCGCACCTTGCGCGACCACATCCGTTGGGCTGTCAGCCGTTTCCATGGGGAAGACCTGTTTTTTGGCCACGGTACCGACAATGCCTGGGACGAAGCCCGGCAGTTGGTGCTCGGCGCTTTGCACCTGCCATGGGAAATTGCCGACAGCTACCTGGATTGCAACCTGGAAGAAGAGGAAATCTCCCACGTACAACGCTTGCTGCATCGCCGTATCCACGAGCGCGTGCCTACCGCGTATCTGTTGAAAGAGGCGTGGTTCTGCGGCATGTCGTTTATCGTTGACGAGCGCGTGCTGATCCCGCGTTCACCCATCGGCGAGTTGATCGAAAACCGCTTCGAGCCTTGGCTGGCCCAACCGCCGGCGCGCATCCTCGACCTGTGCACCGGCTCCGGTTGCATCGGCATTGCCTGCGCTTACGAGTTCCAGGACGCCGAAGTGGTACTCGGTGACTTGTCCTTCGAAGCCCTGGAAGTAGCCAACCAGAATATCGAGCGCCATGGTGTCGACGAGCGCGTGTACACCGTGCAGGGCGATGGCTTCGACGGCCTGCCGGGCCAGCGCTTTGACCTGATTGTGTCCAACCCACCGTATGTGGATGCCGAAGACTTTGCCGACATGCCGGACGAATACCAGCACGAGCCGGAGCTGGGCCTGGCCTGTGGCGACGATGGCTTGAACCTGGTGCGGCGCATGCTGGCCGAGGCGGCGGACCACCTGAACGAGAAGGGTTTGCTGATTGTCGAGGTGGGTAACAGCCAGGTGCATGTTGACGCGCTGTACCCGGAAGTGGACTTCGCCTGGCTGGACTTCCAGCGGGGTGGGCATGGGGTGTTCATGCTCACGGCCGAACAGTGCCGGGAACATCAGGCAATCTTCGCCGCTCGGGTTTAACCAACCTTATCTGTAGAAAATGTGGGAGGGGGAAAGCCCCCCACATTTTGATTGCTTTCCAGCCGGCTAGCGGTGCGTGGCAATCCAGATCAACAGCCCCGCCTGAAACACGGTGAACGCCACCAGGCAGGTGATGGTAAACCGCAACCCGCTGTCCTCACGCTTGAACTTGGTGACCTTTTCTTCTTCCTTGCGCAGCTTCACTTCCTGCTCCAACAGGTTGTGCTCGGCCTGTTGCAGCATCTGCGCGGCTTCAAGGATCTCCACGAACTGCACCTTCTCGGTGTTCCAACTGTCGAGCACGTCGCTGACCTTGCCCGGCTGCACGTTGCCTTTGAGGTGCTGCACATCGGCGTAGGCCACATCGAAACCCTGGACGCGCAGGAAGTGATCGCGGCGCAGGCGTGTGGCTTCGTTGAGTGCATCCTTGTTGGCCAGGTCCACGCCATCGACGCGGTAGTGCGACCATTTCTTCTTCGCCCACGCGGCGCCCTGGGCCACCAGGAAGCGACCGATGCCGCGGTTGGCCGGTTCGATTTCCAGGCTGTTGCCCGGGCCGAAGTGCACGCGGTGTTTATCGTGATCCACCCAGATATCCAGATGGTTCTGCTCACGGCGCACCCGTTGCCCCGGCAATTGGATGACCATGCGCAACAGGCTGTGGTGTTTGTCATGGCGCTCGGCATAGCCGAACTGTACGAACCGTAGCGGCCGCAGGCCGGTGGCGCGGTCGGTGGCCAGTGGGGCCAGGCGCAGCATCTTGAAATGCTCGGCCTGAACATCCGCCCACGGCAGGGGAGCCGCCGTGTCGATGGCCTCGGTTTTTTCAGCCGGGGTGTCGGCGGTCGGTTCCGGTGTTGCTTCAGTGGTTGTCATGCGGTGCGATCCTGTCCAAGCCCTGCAAGTCGACCGTCTTTTTGCCGTCGACCCTGGGCTTATCGGCCGATTTCTGCAGGACTGGAGGCAAATTGTCGCTTAACGGGGTTGAAGTCCGTCGATAAAGCGCACCACACGGTTGCCCAGCTCGGCGGCGAGGGGTAATTGCGGGTCATTGTAGGAGGCCAATTGTTGCTTTACGTCGTTGGGCACGATGCGCATCACGTGGTTCATGCCTTTGATCACCGTCAGTTCGGCATCGGACTTCGCCCTTTTGAGTTGCTGGGCGTCGCCGACACCTACCTGAATATCGTTGGTGCCCTGGATGATCAACGCCGGCATGCGCAGTTTCGCAAAGGCCGCCGATGGGTCGGCGCGAAACAGGCTGATCAGATACGGCTGCACGCTGGGTCGGAAAATGCCCTCCAACGGGCCAGGCACATCGGCATCCACCTGACCGGCCTTGAGGTGATCAAGGATTTCATTGCTGCGCAGCAGCAGGGCAGGGGGCAGGTGATCGGCCAGTTGCTGGCGGATGACCTGATCCACCGGGCGGGCGCTGCCGGACAGGGATATCACCCCGGCCGGGTCGAGTTGCGGTGCAGCCAGTGCGGCCACCAGCGCGCCTTCGCTGTGGCCCAGCACAATCAGCGGGCCCATGCGTTTGTCGGCTTTGAGCAATTTACCCCAGGCCACCGCGTCGGCCACATAGGCGTCGAGGGTCAGGTTGCGTTCGTCGGGCGTGGCGGCCAGGCTGGCGGCCACACCGCGCTTGTCGTAGCGCACGCTGGCGATGTTGTGCCGGGCCAGCACCCAGGCCAGGCGCTTGAGGCTGTCATTGCGTGCGCCGTCGGCGCTGTTGCCGTTGCGGTCGGTGGGGCCGGAGCCGGCGATGATCAACACCACCGGCACCGGCTTGTCGGACTGGGGCAGCAGCAGCGAGCCAAACAGTTCGCCGCTGCCGGTGTCCAGGCTGATCGGGCGTTGCAGTACGACAGGGGAGGCGGCGTGGGCCACGGCGGTAAACAGGGTCAGGGTAAACAGAAGAACTCGCAGCATCATCGCGCCATCATGAGGAAGGTGCCGGTTGGACCAAGGTCTACCGGTAAGGTTTCGAGGATGAACTAGTCGGTTAGCCTGCGTATACTGGCCGCCTTAAGTTATTACGGTTGACTTGATTCAACTGATTTCACGGAGCGCCCTGCATGTCCGGCAATACCTTCGGCAAGCTGTTCACTGTCACCACCGCGGGCGAAAGCCATGGCCCGGCGTTGGTCGCCATTGTCGACGGCTGCCCGCCCGGCCTCGAGCTGTCCCTGGAAGACCTGCAGCGTGACCTCGACCGCCGCAAGCCCGGCACCAGCCGCCACACCACCCAGCGCCAGGAGCCCGACGAAGTCGAGATCCTCTCCGGGGTGTTCGAAGGCCGCACCACCGGGTGCGCCATCGGCCTGCTGATTCGTAACACCGACCAGAAGTCCAAGGACTACTCGGCGATCAAGGATCTGTTCCGTCCGGCTCACGCCGACTACACCTACCACCATAAATACGGCGAACGTGACTACCGTGGCGGCGGCCGCAGCTCGGCGCGCGAAACCGCGATGCGTGTGGCTGCTGGCGCCATCGCCAAGAAATACCTGGCGACCCAGGGCATCGTCATCCGTGGCTACATGAGCCAGTTGGGCCCGATTGAA
Source organism: Pseudomonas sp. B14(2022) (assembly GCF_012030485.1). NCBI lineage: Bacteria > Pseudomonadati > Pseudomonadota > Gammaproteobacteria > Pseudomonadales > Pseudomonadaceae > Pseudomonas > Pseudomonas sp. B14(2022). The sequence goes on along the minus strand of NZ_JAAUVM010000017.1, from coordinate 90,774 downwards.
ATCCCGTTCAAGACCTGGGACAGCGTGGAAGACAACGCCTTTTTCTGCCCTGACCCGGACAAAGTGCCGGAACTGGAAGCCTACATGGACCAGCTGCGCCGCGACCAGGATTCGGTCGGCGCCAAGATCACCGTGGTCGCCGAAGGCGTCAAGCCGGGCCTGGGCGAGCCGATCTTCGACCGCCTCGACGCCGAACTGGCCCATGCGCTGATGAGCATCAATGCGGTGAAAGGTGTGGAAATCGGCGCCGGTTTCGCCTGCGTCTCCCAACGCGGTACCGAGCACCGCGATGAACTGACCCCGGAAGGCTTCCTCAGCAACAACGCGGGCGGCATCCTCGGCGGTATTTCCTCCGGCCAGCCGATTGTTGCGCACCTGGCACTCAAGGCCACCTCGAGCATCACTACCCCCGGCCGTTCCATCGATGTGCACGGCAACCCGGTGGACGTGATCACCAAGGGCCGTCACGACCCGTGCGTGGGCATCCGTGCCACGCCGATTGCCGAAGCGATGATGGCCATCGTGTTGATGGACCACCTGTTGCGCAATCGCGGGCAAAACGCCGATGTGCGCGTGAGTACCCCGGTGCTGGGCCAACTGTGACGGCGCGGCGGTGACAGCCCTCCCATACTGGCGTCTCTCCAGCTTCTACCTGTTCTACTTCGCCCTCCTCGGGGCGACGGCGCCGTTCCTGGCGCTGTACTTCGACCACCTGGGGTTCTCCAGCGCGCGTATCGGCGAGCTGGTGGCCATCCCCATGCTGATGCGCTGCGTGGCCCCCAACCTGTGGGGCTGGCTGGGCGACTACACCGGCCGACGTCTGGCCATCGTGCGCTTCGGCGCGGTGTGCACCCTGTTGAGTTTTTCCCTGATCTTCATCAGCCACACCTACGCCTGGCTGGCCCTGGTGATGGCCCTGCATGCGTTTTTCTGGCACGCGGTGCTGCCGCAGTTCGAAGTGATCACCCTGGCCCACCTGCAAAAACAGACCTCGCGCTATAGCCAGGTACGCCTGTGGGGCTCCATCGGTTTTATCCTCACCGTGGTGATCATGGGTCGCCTGTTCGACTGGCTGAGCCTGGACATCTACCCGGTGGTGGTCGTGGTGATCATGGCTGGCATCATCGGCGCCAGCCTGTGGGTGCCGAATGCGCAGCCCGCCAGCCACGGCAATCGCCTGGCGGCTGATGGATTCCTCAAGCAATTGCGCAGCCCCGGCGTACTGGCGTTTTACGCCTGTGTGGCGCTGATGCAAATGAGCCATGGCCCGTATTACACCTTCCTGACCCTGCACCTCGAACACCTCGGCTACAGCCGTGGCGTGATCGGCACGCTGTGGGCCCTGGGGGTGGTGGCGGAAGTGCTGATGTTCCTGGGCATGAGCCGCATCCTTGCGCGTTTTTCGGTACGCCGGGTGCTGCTGGCCAGTTTCCTGCTGGCGGCGCTGCGCTGGTTGCTGCTGGGCTCGTTTGCCGAACTCCTCTGGGTGCTGTTGCTGGCGCAGGTCATGCACGCTGCCACGTTCGGCAGTTTTCACGCGGCGGCGATTGCCTTTGTGCAGCGCAGCTTTGGCGATAAGCAACAAGGCCAGGGCCAGGCGCTGTACGCCGCCCTGGCCGGCACCGGCGGTGCGCTGGGTGCGCTGTATTCCGGCTACAGCTGGAACCTGCTGGGGCCGACCGTCACCTTTAGTATTGCCAGCGTCGCAGCCCTGGCCGCGGCCGTTATCATCGGTTTTCGATTGCAAGAGCAGAACCAAGGAACCCTTCAATGAGTTATGTCGCCGTCTACCCCGTTGCTTCACCGGATACCCCGAACAAGGTCCTGACCCATGTCGACGACATCGTTGCCACCCTGGCCGAGCACGGTGTGCGGTTCGAGCGCTGGCAGCCAGGCCTGATCGAGAGGGACGCCAGCGACGCTGAAATGATTGCCGCCTATCAGCCGCAGATCGATGCACTCGGCTATGGTGCGGTGGCGGTGCTCCGTGTCACGAGCGACCACCCGCAGAAAGCCGAATGGCGGGCCCGGTTCCTGGATGAGCGCCGCTACAACGAAGACGAAGTGCGTTTTTTCATCGCCGGCCAGGGTTTGTTCAACCTGCATGTTGGCGACTACGTGTATGCCGTGCGTTGTGAGAAAAACGACCTGCTGGGGGTGCCGGCCGGTATGGCGCACTGGTTTGATATGGGGGAGAACCCGCACTGTATAACGCTGCGACTCTTCAATAAGGCGCAAAACCCAGTGCCGGAGTTGACGGGCGACGATATCGCCCGACGCTTTCCGGGTCTGGATGACTAATTACGGTGTATCGAAAACTTCAACCCCCGCATGTTGGAAGTTGTTGTGGGAATAAACTCTTATTCTTGTAAGGCCCGGCTGTTTATCGCGGGGCCTGCGCCTTAGTGCCATTGGTTATGTAACTCTTTGCGGCATCAACGTTTATATCACCTGTCAATAGGAGGAATCCGAAGGTGATAGGGCGATAGCCAACAAAAGGGAGTGAAACTAATGAGAGGCCCCAGGGAATTGTTTCCAACGCCAAACTCCGTGCCCAGCGCTGTCAGAAGGCGTTTGAGTTTGTCCGGAAAGCCACTGACGCCTACGGAACTGGAAATCCTGCGTTGGGCCTCCGAAGGCAAGACCGTCTGGGAAATCAGCCAGATTCGCGCCACGTCCGAAGCGACAGTGAAATTCCACCTGCGCAATATCTACGGCAAACTTGGAGTGACCAACCGCGTGCAGGCGATGAATGAGGCGGCACGCCAAGGTTTATGCTGACCCAAGCGAGCCTTGGAGGAGGACTTTCGGCCACCGAAGCAATCGGTTTGAAGCGTCATAGTCCAGCCACAACGAAGCCGTGCTTCGGCCTATCAAGGCATTCGTGCGGCGCTCCGGCAACGCCTGGTCGATCTTGACGCGCAAAAGGGCATCCCATGCTCGGTCGAACTCTCGAATGAACATGCGCAATAACGGTAATGCCATGACCTCGACCTTGCACCTAATTGACCTCATCATCGTGTCGCCCATTCACATTCGGGGGGCTCGATGTCTAACGTCGCATTGGTGGCGCTAGGCTCGACGTCAGTCTTTTGATTGATCGCGTCGGCTAAGCGGCAGCGATCAGCGCTCCTTGTTGGCGCAGATGCGTCTGGAAACGATCGGCATAGTCTTCGACAACGGCATCCCTTACGCTGGAGCGCGCCTCAAGCGCCTCACGCCAAGCCGAAATGCGCGGAAGACCGTCGAAAATCTGGTGTGCGACAGTTGCGTCGATACTCTCGAAGTAACGGAAAAGCGGGGCATAAACCGCATCAACCATTCCAAAGGCCGAGCCATCGAAGAACGGCCCCGCGCCTATTTCTGATTCCAGTTTGCCGAGCCGTTCGCGAAATGCGGTGCGCTTGGCATCTGCGGTCGCAGAGTCACGAGCGTGGAGAAACTGCCAGGCTTCAGCTTGAGTCTGCGACGCGAATTCGATCCATGCGCGATTCCGTGCGCGAGCTAACGCATCAATGGGGTACATCGGCGTGCCACCTTGGGTTTCGTCGAGGTACTCGCAGATGACCATGCTTTCGAATAGGATCGCATCTTGCGCATTGTCCTGGCGCACCTTGAGCACGGGGACCTTGCCGGTTGGCGAAACGGCCAGGAACCAGTCTGGCTTGGCTGATAAATCGACATCTATCCGATCGAATTGGATACCCTTTTCAAGAAGCACAATCGCGGCGCGCTGTACGAATGGGCATAGTGGGTGGCTTATTAGCGTAAGAGCGTTCATTGCTTTTAGTGGCCCTGGATGGTTTATCAAGCGGAAACAGCGGCAGAGGTTTCCCGCGTGCCGCTGTGTGCGCAGTCTGGATTGGACTGGTTCGTCGTTGAGTGCTGGGGCGGGCGTTCAGTACCTGATTGACTTAGCCCGGCCGATGTGGCATTCGCATAATTCTTGAGCTGCGCGCTTAGCCATTCAGCAGGCGGCCGCCGTCAAGGACGATTTCAGAGCCGACCGTCCAGCGTGACTCGTCGGATGCCAGATACAGCACTGCTTTGGCCACCTCGTCGGAGGTACCGAAGCGCCCAAGCGGAATGGTTGCCGCGATCTCTTTGTTAAGCTGCGCGCGATAAGCTTCCGGAATACCCAGCTTGTCGTAAAGCGGAGTCTCGACGGGGCCAGGGCTCACTGCGTTGACACGGATGCCACGGCCCAGCAATTCGGTCGAGAGCGTCTTCGACATGTTCAGCAGTGCGGCCTTCGTTGCGGCATACACGGACGAGCGATCTGCGCCTGCATGTGCGCTTACGGAAGTCGTCAACACTACGGAAGCAGGATTGGCGAAGACCGGCAACAGCGCCTGAATCAGGAAGTACGGCCCTTTGACGTTGATGTCGAAAGAGCGGTCGAACATATCTTCCGTCCATTCCTCAATGGGCAGCCAGACGGATACGCCGGCATTGAGGAAGGCAACGTCGAGTTGGCCGTAGTGTTCCTTGATGACTTGTGCCAGCTCCTTTTGTGCTGCAACGCTGGCCGAGTCGGCGCGCAGCACCGGCACTTCCGGGCCTAATTCGGCCTGGGCCTTTGCAATCGAATCGGGGTTGACACCCGTTACTATCACGCGAGCACCCTCCGCCAGGAACTGCTTTGCCGTTTCCAGCCCGATGCCACTGGTGCCGCCAGTGATGAGCGTACGTTTACCTTGCAAGCGCGACATTTGAATTCTCCGGTAAATGACGACCACTGCGGTCGACATGGAGAACTATGCGCTCATGCCCTATAGCATATAAGACTGCTTGTTCGCATATAATTCATGCAAATTGAGCATGAATTGAGGTGGAGAAGTGGACCGATTTCTTTTGATGACATGCTTCGCGCGTGCGGTAGAAACCGGGAGCTTTTCGGCGGCAGGGCGGGATCTAGGGCTGGGGCAACCCAATGTAAGCCGTTATGTAGCGGCTCTGGAGGATCATTTGCAGACGCGTTTGCTCCACCGGTCTACGCGCAAGCTGTCGTTGACACCGGAGGGCGAACGCTACTATGCGGACATCCGGCGCATCCTGGATGCGGTGGATGAATCCGAATCGTCCTTCAGAAACAACGTCGATCCATCGGGACTCTTGCGCGTAGCCTGTCCGACAGCTCTCGCACACGCGTTTGTGCTGCCGCATGTGCCGGCCTTTTTGGAACGCTACCCTCAATTGATCTTGGATCTCCAGCTCAACGATCGATACGTAGACCTGGTCAATGAAGGCACCGAACTCGCCATTCGCATAGGACAGATGGAGGACAGCACCTTGCGCGCCCGGCCTCTTGGATGGTACGACCGGGTCTTCGTCGCCAGCAAGGACTACTTGGCTAAACGCGGCGTTCCGCAGACCCCGGAGGATCTACGCGACCACGATTGCATCATCTACACCTTACTGTCGTCCGGGGCGACCTGGCGATTCCGGGACGCGGACATTCCGATTACCGGCAGGCTCAGGGTCAACTCTCCCGACGCTGTGAGTGCGGCGGTCGTGGCGGGCCTGGGTGTGGCGCATGGACCTGCGTGGCTGTTTGAGGGCGGGCTGAACAGCGGGAGATTACAGTTCATTCTCGCCAACCATGGGGCTCCCCCTGTCCCCGTGCAGATGGTTTATGTCGCCAATAGACTGCTCCCCACGCGGGCTATCGTGTTCATGGATTTTATGGCTGAGGTGTTTTCAAAGATTCCTGCCTTGAACGGCGGCACCCCTGTGCCGACGCTATAGGACGAGACGGCACCGGCCTATGTTGAACTCGCCTAAGTGTTTGATAAACACGCTGTATCGGGGTTAGGCGCAGTCCAGCGAAGTGCCGGGCTGGAGTCATCGTCAAACAAAAAAGGCCGCGACGCTCAAGAGCGTCGCGGCCTTTTTATGACTGCGGTATTTACGCCGAATGGTAGGTCGGCAGGGCAAAGCGATTCTGACTTTGCAGCATCGAAATGTGCGGCAATTCACTGGCCTGTTCGGCCAGGTCGCGGCGAATCGCGCTGATCACCCAAGTCAATTGATCGGCAGTATGCAACTGCTGGTAAGAGATCGAACGCTTGACCTGTTTGCCGTCACTGTTGCGCAGGGTCAACAGGATGCCACCGTCGGGACGTGGCTGGGTGGTGACGTCGTAGTTGGAGAATACTGAAGCGAATTTATCTTGGATCAGGCTCATGTCTATCAGCTCCGTTGGCTCAAGTTGGCAAGCATGGAGTGATAGGTGCAGTGATTGTGCCATCTTATGATTTATAAAATATCGTTATAAATCAATAGTTTGAAAAAGTAGAAGATTTCGGTTTCGTGCAAATTGCATGAATGGCCATCATGCATCCTGCATTTTGCGTTACTCAATGGAGTGGGATGGACGCGCCTGTATGGATAAAGACTACTCGCGGGCAGCTAAATTCCTTTTTTGAGCGCGCACCCGACGGGATACAAAACTTTTCAAATCCCGCGTGTACAGCCGAAGAACGGCTGACGTATTTTCCTGCAATGCATTCGGCCTTCCTCTTACGGAAGTGTCGGTGTTTCGGGATCAGACGAAGAATAAGAAAAAGGACGTTCCTCCATGAGCCACCCGCACAACGACATGATCACCTGGGGCAAGCTGCTGAGAAAGGTGCCGGCCATCGTTCGCGCCCTGCCGCGCGTAGTGCGCGGCATGCGTGCCGCCAATGTCACCGACCCCGCGCAGCCTTGCGGGTTGGGCTGGCACTTTGAGCAAGCCACCCTGCGCAACCCCGACGGCAACGCGTTGCTGTACGGCGACCGTGTGCTCAGCTACACCGACGCCAACCAGTGTGCCAACCGTATTGCCCATCACCTGCAAGCCCAGGGCATCGGCAAGGGGGACGTGGTGGCGCTGTTTATCGAAAACCGCCCCGAATTGCTCTTGCACGTGTTGGCGGTGGCCAAGCTGGGGGGCATCTGCGCGATGCTCAATACCGCACAAACCCAGGCGGCGTTGGTGCACAGCCTGAACCTGGTGAGTCCGGCAGCCATTATTGTCGGCGCGGAATTGGTCGCCCCCTATGACGCGGTGCGCGATCAGGTGGCCATCGCGGCTGATCGAACCTGGTTCGTCGCCGATCAGCCGTCCAGCCTGGTGCCGCAGGGGTATATCGACCTGTTGGCTGCGAGCGGCGAGTGCCCGGTGGACAACCCGGCCAGCACCGCGCAGATCTTCTTCAACGACCCTTGCTTCTATATCTACACCTCCGGCACCACCGGCCTGCCCAAGGCCGGCATCATGAAACATGGTCGCTGGACTAAAACCGCCGTCAGCTTCGGCAGCATCGCCTTGGACATGGGCCCTGACGACGTCCTGTATTGCACGTTGCCGCTGTACCACGCCACCGGGCTCTGTGTGTGCTGGGGCTCGGCGATTGTCGGGGCATCGGGCTTCGCCATTCGCCGCAAGTTCAGCGCCAGCCAGTTCTGGGACGATGCGCGCAGATTCAAGGCGACCACCCTCGGCTACGTCGGTGAGTTGTGTCGTTATCTGCTCGACCAGCCACCCGGCGAAAACGACCGTGATAACCGCGTGACCAAGATGGTCGGCAATGGCTTGCGCCCCGGCGTGTGGGCGCAGTTCAAGGCACGCTATGGCGTGGAGCATATCTGTGAGCTGTACGCGGCCAGTGACGGCAATATCGGTTTTACCAACGTACTGAATTTCGACAACACCATCGGTTTCTGCCTCCAGCACTGGGCGCTGGTGGACTACGCCCACGACAACGGCGAGCCGTTGCGTGGCAGCGATGGTTTTATGCGTAAAGTCCCCACGGGCGGGCAAGGCCTGTTACTGGCCAGGATCGATGAAAAATCGCCCTTCGACGGCTACACCGACCCGGAAAAGAATCGCAGGGTGGTACTCACCGACGTGTTTGAAAAAGGTGACCGCTACTTCAATACCGGCGATGTGTTGCGCAGCATCGGCTTCGGTCATGCGCAGTTCGTGGATCGCCTGGGGGATACCTATCGCTGGAAAGGTGAAAACGTGTCCACCACGGAGGTAGAGAACGTCCTGCTGCAACACCCGCAGATCGCCGAAGCAGTGGCCTATGGCGTTGAGATCGAAAACACCAATGGCCGCGCGGGCATGGTCGCCATCACCCCGAGTGAGTCCCTGGCCTCACTGGACATGCGCGAGCTGCTGCAATTCGCCCACGGCCAGTTGCCGCACTATGCGGTGCCGCTCTTCCTGCGGATCAAGGTCAAGATGGAAACCACCGGTACCTTTAAGTACCAGAAGGTCAAGCTCAAGGAAGAAGCCTTTGATCCGGACAAGGCCGGCAACGACCCGGTGTATGCCTGGCTGCCGGGTTCGGACTGCTATGTGCCGGTTACCGGGCAACTGTTGGCGCAGATCCAGGGCGGCCAGTTTCGCTATTGATTCTGTCTATAGCCGCTTTTGCTAAAAAGGGCATGACAGTGGGGAACTCCCTCGCGACACTGGCGGCCTATAAAGCACCAGACAAGGAGCCCCCCACATGTCAGACCAAGCCAAACAGATGACCGAAGACGAAGCCGCCGAATTTGCCGAGCAGGTCTTCGACGTGGCCCGCAAAGGCGACGCCGCTATGCTCGCCGCGCTGCTGGCCAAAGGCTTGCCGGCCAACTTTCGCAACCACAACGGCGACACCTTGTTGATGCTCTCGGCCTACCACGGCCATGCCGAAGCGGTAAAAGTGCTGCTGGAATTCAAGGCCGACCCGCTGATCGCCAACGACAAGAACCAGCTGCCCATCGCCGGCGCGGCATTCAAGGGTAATTTGCCGGTGGTCAAGGCGCTGATTGAAGGGGGCACGCCGATCGAGGCCGCCTCGTCCGACGGTCGTACCGCGCTGATGATGGCCGCCATGTTCAACCGCGTCGAGATGGTCGACTACCTGCTCAGCCAGGGCGCCAACCCCAAGGCCACCGATGCCCAAGGCGCGACTGCGCTGGCGGCGGCGCAGACCATGGGGGCGAAGGACACGGCGGCGCAGCTGGAGAAACTGGTGTAGGCTGTGCGCCCTCAAAAACCAGCCCGCTACAGGATCACCCCATGAAAACCACCCTCGTCGAACTTATCAGCAAAATCAGCGCCGGGGTCATGGGCGAGGACGAGGTGGCACGCATCGCCGAAGAGGCCGCCCAGGCCTACGCCGACCCGGCGGCTTTCCTGGCGGCCAACCCGGATATCAACTACGACGACAGCTTTCCGATCCCGTTGGGGGAGTGGGTGGTGGTCGGCAGCCTGCCGGACACCGTGCTGTTCCAGGCCGATACCTATGGCGACCTGTTTGCGCAGATCGTCGCATCGTTCGGCCCGGGTGTGGCGTTCAACCTCAAGCCCAAGCAACTGGCCAAGACTGAAGACCTCACCGCGTTGAACCGTATCCAGATCCAGATGAGTGCCCTGAGCCCGGAAGACGGCGGTTATGTGCTGCTCAATTTCAGCCAGCCACTGGATGACGAGATCCAGGCCGTCCTGGTGTTCGGCAATGACCTGCAGCGCGTGCTGGCGTTGTGCGCCGAAGTCGGCATCAAGGCCGAGCCGTCCCTGGAAGCGCTGAAAGTCGCCGTGCACGTCTGAAATAAAACGGAACCCCGACCAGGGCTGGCTATCCTACAAGGGCATGCCCTCACTTAGGAGCGACACCATGGGTTCCACTTTTAATGGCTTGATCGGGCTGATCATCCTGGCGCTGGATATCTGGGCGATCATCAACGTGTTCAAAAGCGGCGCGAGTACCGGCGCCAAGGTCTTGTGGATCCTGTTGATCCTGCTCTTGCCGGTACTGGGCCTGATCATCTGGGCCATTGCAGGGCCGCGCGGTAACGTGCGGATCTGACCTCTCACTCACTTGGAGAGTGAGCAGTAAGTGTGGGAGGGAGCAGTCGAATCGTCGCACCGCCCCCCCCACATTGGTCTTCAGCGCCCTCCAGAGATTTGTGTATCGATATATTCGCTGCACAAAATTTTCACATCTTATCCAAGACAATCCGCCGGCTGTATCTCCCTGCCAAGGCCCTGCCTCAGGTGCTTTTAAAGGCGGCGTAGCAGTGCTCGCTCAGTAATTAATAGCCTTGATGCCATTGATCGGGCACCATTCGCGCCACCGTAAAACTTCGTCACTTAAACTTCCAATGGGTCCTGAAACGACATGGCAAACCCGGACGCCCTGAGTCAGCAGCGAGCTTCTAATCGCCTGCTGCAACCGACCGTCAAATCCCATCTGGCGTACACGCTGCTCTGCGCACTGGTCATGATGGTGATGCTCTCCCTGCTGCGCCTGGCGCTGCTGGTCTACAACCGCGAGATGATCCTCGACACGCCGGCCTCGACTTTCCTTGAAGCGTTCGCCAACGGCCTGCGTTTTGACATCCGCCTGGTGGTCTACCTGCTGATCCCGCTGCTGCTGGCCCTGTTCAGCGTACGGGCCATGGCCGCGCGTGGGTTTTTCCGCTTCTGGCTGACCATTGCGTCCAGCATCGCCCTGTTCCTGGGCTTGATGGAGATGGACTTCTATCGCGAGTTCCACCAGCGCCTCAACGGCCTGGTCTTCCAGTACGTGAAGGAAGACCCGAAAACCGTGATGAGCATGCTCTGGTACGGTTTCCCGGTGGTGCGCTACCTGCTGGCCTGGGCCGTGGGCACGTTGATCCTGAGCATGGCGTTCAAGGGCGCTGATCGCGCCACGCGCCCACGTGGCCCGTTCAGTGGCGGCAGCATTGGTACGCGGCAAGTGGCGCCGTGGTACAGCCGCATCGCGGTGTTCGTGGTGTGCCTGCTGATTGCCGTGGTTGCCGCCCGTGGCACCCTGCGCCAGGGCCCGCCGCTGCGTTGGGGTGATGTCTACACCACCGATTCGAACTTCGCCAACCAGTTGGGCCTTAATGGCACCTTGTCGCTGATCGCGGCGGCCAAGGCCCGGTTCGGTGAAGACCGCTCCAATATCTGGAAGGCGACCCTCGACCAACCGCTGGCGACCCAGACCGTGCGTGACATGCTGGTGCTGCCGCAAGAGAAACTGGTCGATACCGACATCGCCGCCGTGCGCCGTGACTACACGCCACCGGCCGAGAAGACCCTGCCGATCAAGAACGTGGTCGTGATCCTGATGGAAAGCTTCGCCGGTCACTCGGTAGGCGCCCTGGGTCGTCCGGGCAACATCACGCCATCCTTCGACAAACTGTCCAAAGAAGGCCTGCTGTTCGATCGTTTCTTCTCCAACGGCACCCACACCCACCAGGGTATGTTCGCCACCATGGCCTGTTTCCCGAACCTGCCGGGCTTTGAATACCTGATGCAGACCCCGGAAGGCAGCCACAAGCTGTCAGGCCTGCCGCAGTTGCTCAGCGCCCGTGATTTCAACGACGTGTATGTCTACAACGGCGACTTTGCCTGGGACAACCAGTCGGGCTTCTTCAGCAACCAGGGCATGACCAACTTCATCGGCCGCAACGACTTCGTCGACCCGGTGTTCTCCGACCCGACGTGGGGCGTGTCCGACCAGGACATGTTCAACCGTGGCCTGGAAGAGTTGAAGGCCCGTGAAGGCGGCAAGCCGTTCTACGCACTCCTGCAAACCCTGTCCAACCACACGCCGTACGCGTTGCCAACGCCATTGCCGGTGGAGAAAGTCACTGACCGTGGCAGCCTCAACGAGCATTTGACGGCCATGCGTTACTCCGACTGGGCCCTGGGCCAGTTCTTTGAAAAGGCCCGCAAGGAGCCGTACTTCAAGGAAACCCTGTTCGTGATCGTGGGCGACCACGGCTTCGGCAACGAACAGCAGATCACTGAGATGGACCTGGGCCGCTTCAACGTACCGATGCTGATGATTGCACCGGGCATACAGGAGAAGTTCGGCGAGCGTGACCACACCGTGGGCACCCAGATCGACATCGTGCCGACCATCATGGGCCGCCTGGGTGGCGACACTCTGCACCAATGCTGGGGCCGCGACCTGCTGAACCTGCCGGAAGGCGACAAGGGCTTTGGCGTGATCAAACCATCGGGCAGCGACCAGACCGTGGCCTTGGTCACCGCAAACCGCATTCTGGTACTGCCCAAGGAAATGCCACCGAAGCTGTGGGAATACGAACTGGGCGCAAACCCGACCGGGAAAGTGATTGCCGAGTCGCCGGACGAGACTGCCTTGAAGCAGAAACTTGAGTCGTTCCTGCAAACGGCGACCAAGAGCCTGCTGGATAACACTGCCGGCGTGGTTAACGGCAAGCCGGACTAACTAACCGGCAATAAAAAAGAGGCCTTAACAGGCCTCTTTTTTTTATCCGGATTTTATATCCGGCCGAGTAACAACAACACCAGCAGGACAACCAGCACGACACCGAGGATACCCGACGGGCCATAACCCCAGTTACGCGAGTGCGGGAATACCGGCAGGCCACCGACCAGCAGGAGGATCAAGATAATGATCAGAATGAGGCTCATGGTTTTTTTCCTTGTTGTCTTTCTGCAAAGACCGGTTGTTTAACGATAGGCCTGCAGAGTTAATTACAGACGCCTTAACAACTCCGACTCTGGCGCTTCGTAGAAAATTCCATGTTTTTTTAAAGCATTTCGATCAGTCGCTTATTTCTTTTAATTCACGCGCATTCACCGCTTATTAGTTGAAAAACATTGAACTTAGGCTGAGGGCAGGCATCCGACCCGGCCCGCGGTTTGCCTGGGGCATTCATCAATCTGATGGTGAGTGGGTGCAGGAAAAACCTTCGCTACACTGCCGATCACTTCTTCTGTGAACCACAAGGCTACTTCCTATGCAAAATCGCATGATGATCACTGGCGCCGGGTCCGGCCTGGGTCGTGAAATCGCTCTGCGCTGGGCCCGTGAGGGTTGGCAGTTGGCCTTGTCGGATGTCAGCGAGCCAGGCCTGCAGGAAACCCTGAAATTAGTGCGCGAAGCCGGTGGTGATGGGTTTATCCAGCGCTGCGACGTGCGCGACTACAGCCAGCTCACCGCGTTTGCCCAGGCCTGCGAAGTGAAGTTGGGCGGCATTGATGTGATCGTCAACAACGCCGGCGTGGCCTCGGGTGGTTTCTTTGCCGAGCTGTCCCTGGAGGACTGGGACTGGCAGATCGCAATCAACCTGATGGGCGTGGTCAAGGGCTGCAAGGCGTTCCTGCCACTGCTGGAAAAGAGCAAGGGCCGCATCATCAACATCGCCTCGATGGCAGCCCTGATGCAGGGGCCGGCCATGAGCAACTACAACGTGGCCAAGGCGGGTGTGGTGGCGCTGTCGGAGAGTTTGCTGGTGGAGCTCAAGCAGCAGGAAGTCGGCGTGCACGTGGTGTGCCCGTCGTTCTTCCAGACCAACCTGTTGGATTCGTTTCGTGGGCCCACACCCGCGATGAAGGCACAGGTAGGCAAGCTGTTGGAGAGTTCGCCGATCTCGGCGGCGGACATTGCCGACTACATCTACCAGCGTGTAGCGCAGGGCGAATTCATGATCCTGCCCCATGAGCAAGGGCGGATGGCGTGGGCATTGAAGCAGAAGAACCCGCAGTTGCTCTATGACGAAATGACCACCATGGCCGACAAGATGAGGGCCAAGGCTCAGGCTGTTAAGGGGTAATCAGGCGGTAGTCTGTCAGGCAATTTACCTGCTTAAGTAAGTATTGCCTGATTTTGCCGCGAGGCATTGCTGCGGCCAGACCCGGCGCGCATGGTCGGGGTCCTGTTATTGGATAAGGACAACCGCCATGCTGGTCTTAAGCCGCGCCGTGGGCGAAATCATCGCCATCGGCGATGACATCACCGTGCATATTCTTGAGTTGAACGGTAACCACGTGAAATTCGGTATTGCCGCACCCGTCGGGGTGCATGTGCACCGCGCCGAGGTCTACCAAAAGATCCGTGAACATCAAACCCCGCAACCCCAGCCCGCCACCACCCCCTGAGTCAGTCGAACAGATGCTTGGGCACATCGTGCTTGAGCATCAACTGGCACTGCTCGCTGTCCGGGTCGAACACGATCAGCGCCTGGCCCTTGGTCAGCGCCTGGCGTACGCGCAGTACGCGGGTTTCCAGGGGCGTGTCGTCGCCATTGTCGGTGCCGTCGCGGGTCACGAAGTCTTCGATAAGGCGGGTCAGGGTGTCGACTTCAAGTGCGTCGTAGGGAATCAGCATACAAGCCTCAGGTGATGGATCCCGGCGATGCTACTGCGCCGGGACCGCAGTTGCCAGCGTCAGGACTTCTGACCGACCAGGCTGTCCACCGACGGTACACGCGTGTCGCTCTCCATCTGCGTTTCGTGCTCGATCTGATGACTGAAGCGATCCAGTGAGCCCTGGGCCGGTTGTGCGTCACTGGCAAACACCGGCGGGCTGAGGATATACGCGCCCAGCAGACGGCTCAGGGCGGCCAGGCTGTCGATATGGGTGCGCTCATAACCGTGGGTCGCATCGCAACCGAACGCCAGTAAGGCGGTGCGGATGTCATGACCTGCAGTCACCGCCGAGTGGGCATCGCTGAAATAATAGCGGAACAGGTCGCGGCGCACGGGCAAGTCGTTATCCGAGGCCAGGCGCAGCAAGTGGCGGGAGAGGTGATAGTCATACGGCCCGCCGGAATCCTGCATGGCCACGCTGACCGAGTGCTCGCTGGAGTGCTGGCCGGGGGCGACGGGGGCGATATCGATGCCGACAAACTCACTCACATCCCAAGGCAGGGCCGCCGCAGCGCCGCTGCCGGTTTCTTCGGTGATGGTGAAAAGCGGGTGGCAGTCGATCAGCAAGGGCTCGCCGCTGTCGACGATGGCCTTGAGCGCAGCCAACAGTGCGGCGACACCGGCTTTATCGTCCAGGTGGCGGGCACTGATATGCCCGCTCTCGGTGAACTCGGGCAACGGATCGAACGCCACGTAGTCGCCAATGCCGATCCCCAAGGAATCGCAATCGGCGCGGGTGGCGCAGTAGGCATCCAGGCGCAATTCCACGTGGTCCCAGCTCACCGGCATTTCATCCACGGCGGTGTTGAACGCGTGCCCGGAGGCCATCAATGGCAACACGCTGCCACGGATCACGCCGTTGTCGGTGAACAGGCTGACGCGACTGCCTTCGGCAAAGCGGCTCGACCAGCAGCCCACCGGCGCAAGGGTCAGGCGGCCATTGTCCTTGATCGCGCGCACGGCGGCGCCGATGGTGTCGAGGTGCGCGGACACGGCGCGGTCGGGGCTGTTTTTCTGGCCCTTGAGGGTGGCGCGAATGGTCCCGCGCCGGGTCATTTCAAACGGGATGCCCAGCTCTTCCAGGCGCTCGGCGACGTAGCGCACGATGGTGTCGGTGAACCCGGTGGGGCTGGGAATGGCGAGCATTTCCAGCAGCACTTTTTGCAGGTAGTTGAGATCCGGTTCGGGAATGGTTCGGCTCATAAAGACTCCTGATGGAATAAGGGAAATTCTGTGGCCAGTGGGGCTTGTTGTGACCAGTGGGGCTTGTTGTGGCGAGCGGGCTTGCCCCGTGTTGGGCTGCGAAGCAGCCCTCAATCCGGGCGCCGCGCTCTTTCAGTCAACCCTCATTGGCAGCCTTTGGGGCTGCTTCGCAGCCCAACGCGGGGCAAGCCCGCTCGCCACAGGGTTATTGAGCCGTCGGCTGGCTATGGGGGAATAACAGGTCCACAAACTTCTCCGCCGTCGGCTGCGGGTCATGATTGGCCAGGCCGGCCCGTTCGTTGGCTTCGATAAACACGTACTCGGGCTGATCGGCAGCGGGCACCATCAGGTCCAGGCCGACCATGGGGATGTCCAGGGCGCGGGCGGCGCGCACGGCGGCGTCCACCAGCGTGGGGTGGAGGATCGCCGTGACGTCTTCCAGGCAACCGCCGGTGTGCAGGTTGGCGGTACGGCGCACGGCGAGCGTTTTGCCACGGGGCAGGATGCTGCTGTAGTCGTAGCCGGCGGCGTGCAGGGTGCGTTCGGTTTCGGCATCTACGGGGATTTTGCTTTCGCCGTCAGTGGCCGCCTGACGGCGTCGGCTCTGGGCTTCGATCAGCGCACCAATGGAATGCTGGCCGTCACCGGTCACTTCGGCGGGGCGGCGAATCGCGGCGGCGACTACCTCAAAGCCAATCACCAAAATGCGCAGGTCCAGGCCTTCGTGGAAGCTTTCCAGCAACACGCGGCTGTCGAACTGCCGCGCCGCTTCGATCGCCTGCTGCACCTCTTCGATGCTCTGCAGATCCACCGCCACGCCCTGGCCTTGCTCGCCATCCAGCGGCTTGACCACAATGCGCTGGTGTTCGTCGAGGAACTCCAGGTTGTCATCGGCGCTGCCTGCCAGTTGTTGCGCAGGCAGTTTCAAACCCGCCGCTTTCAACACCTTGTGGGTGAGGCTCTTGTCCTGGCACAGGGTCATGCTGATGGCGCTGGTCAGGTCGCTCAGCGACTCCCGGCAACGCACGCGGCGCCCACCATGGCTGAGGGTAAACAGGCCGGCATCGGCGTCGTCCACCTGCACATCAATGCCGCGTCGATGCGCTTCTTCGACAATGATCCGCGCATACGGGTTGAACCCCGCCTGCGGGCCGGGGCCGAGGAACAGCGGCTGGTTGATACCGTTCTTGCGCTTGATCGCAAAGGTGGTCAGCGCACGGAAGCCGAGCTTGGCGTAGAGGTTCTTGGCCTGTCGGTTATCGTGCAGCACCGACAGGTCCAGATAACTCAAGCCACGGCTCATAAAGTGTTCCACCAGATGGCGCACCAACACTTCGCCCACACCGGGGCGTGTGCACTGCGGGTCGACCGCCAGGCACCACAGGCTGCACCCGTTTTCCGGGTCGTGGAAGGCTTTCTGGTGATTGAGGCCCATCACGCTGCCGATCACCGCGCCACTGTCTTCGTCTTCTGCGAGCCAATACACCGGGCCACCTTCATGGCGCGGCGTGAGGCGCTCGGCATCGACCGGCAACATGCCGCGGCCCTGATACAACTGGTTGACCGCCCGCCAGTCGGCCTCGGTCTGCACCCGGCGAATGCGGAAGCCGCGAAATACCCGGGTCGACGGGCGATAGTCGCTGAACCACAGGCGCAGGGTGTCGGACGGGTCGAGGAACAACTGTTGCGGATCGATCCCGAGGATCTGCTGGGGCGCGGCCACGTACAGCGCGATGTCGCGCTCGCCGGGCTGCTCGTTGAGCAGTTCCTGGGCCAGGCTGGCCGGGTCGGGGAAGGTGTGGCCGATCAACAGCCGGCCCCAACCGCAATGCACCGCGATCGGCTCGGCGGCCAGCGGGCTGCCATCTTCGGCCAGGCGCGCTTGCAGGCGC
Organism: Pseudomonas sp. B14(2022); assembly: GCF_012030485.1. Classification (NCBI taxonomy): domain Bacteria; kingdom Pseudomonadati; phylum Pseudomonadota; class Gammaproteobacteria; order Pseudomonadales; family Pseudomonadaceae; genus Pseudomonas; species Pseudomonas sp. B14(2022). Next base: position 73,482 of record NZ_JAAUVM010000017.1, on the reverse strand, counting down.
TCGTAGGTCGGTGCCTGGCCCTTCAACAAGCGTTGGCTGTAAGCCGCTGCATGGGGTTTCATCAATCAGATTCCTTGTTCGCTGAGCCACAGGTTCAGCGCTGCCAGTTGCCACAGCTTCGAGCCGCGCAGCGGGGTCAATTGGCCCTGCGGGTCGGTGAGCAGGCGGTCGAGCATGGCCGGGTTGAACAGGCCGCGATCCTGGCTTGGGTCCAGCAGCAATTCGCGCACCCAGTTCAGGGTGTTGCCTTGTAAATGCTTGAGGCCCGGCACCGGGAAGTAGCCTTTCTTGCGGTCGATGACTTCGCTCGGGATGACCCGGCGTGCGGCCTCTTTCAACACTTGCTTGCCACCGTCGGGCAATTTGAATTTGCCGGGCACGCGGGCTGACAATTCCACCAGGCGGTAGTCGAGGAACGGTGTGCGGGCTTCCAGGCCCCAGGCCATGGTCATGTTGTCGACACGTTTGACCGGGTCATCCACCAACATCACCGTGCTGTCCAGGCGCAGGGCCTTGTCCACGGCGGCGTCCGCGCCGGGCATCGCAAAATGCTCGCGCACGAAGTCACCGGCCGCGTCGTTGGCGGTCAGCCATTTGGGCGCGACGGTGGCGGCGTAGTCGTCGTAGCTGCGGTCGAAGAACGCTTCGCGATAAGCCGCATACGGATCGCTGGCGCCGTCGACCTGCGGGTACCAGTGGTAACCGGCGAACAGCTCGTCGGCGCCCTGGCCGCTCTGCACCACCTTGCAATGCTTGGCCACTTCCCGCGACAGCAGGTAGAAGGCGATGCAGTCATGGCTGACCATCGGCTCGCTCATGGCGCGGAACGCCGCCGGCAGTTGTTCGATGATCTCGCTTTCGGCAATGCGCAGTTGGTGGTGACGGGTGCCGTAGTGCTTGGCGATCAGGTCCGAATACTGGAACTCGTCGCCACGCTCGCCACCGGCGTCTTCAAAACCGATGGAGAAGGTCGACAGGTCCTGCACGCCGACTTCACGCAGCAGGCCGACGAGCATGCTCGAGTCGACGCCGCCGGAGAGCAGCACACCGACATCCACGGCAGCCCGTTGACGGATCGCCACGGCTTCGCGGGTGCTGTCGAGCACGCGGTCGGTCCAGTCTTCGAGGGTGAGATTGCGCTCGTCCTCATGGGGGCCGTAGGGCAGGGTCCACCAGGTTTTCTGCTCGGTGTTGCCTTCGGCATCGATGCGCATCCAAGTGGCCGGCGGCAGTTTTTCAATACCCGCCAGCAGGGTGCGCGGTGCAGGCACCACCGCATGGAAATTCAAATAGTGATTCAGTGCCACCGGGTCGAGGATCGGGTTGATGTCACCGCCCTTGAGCAGCGCCGGCAGGGCCGAAGCAAAACGCAGGCGCTGGCCGGTGCGCGACAGGTACAACGGCTTCACGCCGAGACGGTCACGGGCGATGAACAGGCGCTGGGCATCGCGCTCCCAGATGGCAAAGGCAAACATGCCGTTGAGTTTGGGCAGCAGCGCTTCCCCCCAGGCGTGGTAACCCTTGAGCAGCACTTCGGTGTCGCCGCCGGAATAGAAGGCGTAACCCAGGGCTTCAAGCTCCTGGCGCAATTCCGGGAAGTTGTAGATCGCGCCGTTGAATGCCAGGGACAGGCCCAGTTGGGCGTCGACCATCGGTTGGGCGGAGCCGTCCGACAGGTCCATGATTTTCAGGCGTCGATGGCCCAGGGCAATCGGCCCTTGGGCATGGAAGCCCCACGCGTCAGGGCCGCGTGGGGCCAAATGATGGGTGATTCGCTCCACGGCTGCGAGGTCCGCAGGTTGAAGATCGAAACGTAACTCGCCAGCTAATCCGCACATAGGTTCCTTACCGGTTTTTCCGTTGGGGAGGGATAGAAAGACCCGCGCCAAAATGGCGGGTACCTAGGGACTGACCCGAGGCTATACGCGGAGTTTTAGATCAATAAGTTATATGGCAAACCGCCGCCCCCCATTCGGCACCCCTCTGCGGCCTGTGCGACGTGGGTGAAAGGGGCGGTAATTAAGTCGAGGTGAGATGCAAAAAATCGACGGTCAGGAGGACTGATCTGTAGCTATTTGAACCCTTTTGCGGCAGCGCAGCGCTTATCGTCTGGCGTCATTGTTCAACGCGATAAAGGAGCATTGCGAATGAAGCAAACAGCTGATTTGACCCAGGCGCTTAAGCCCGTGGCCCAGGACCAATTGATGGCAGCGCTGCTGGATATCACCGGCGACCTGGATAAAGCGCAGGTCTTGCATGACACGCTGCCGGCCTGGTTGGTCAAGGCCGATTCCCATGTACTGCAGGCCATCGAGCAGGCGTATGCCGACAGCGAGCGCCCGCGTGAAACCCTGCACCGGTTGCTGAACCGTCTGCAACCGCTGGATAAATTCTGTGCCGAACGGCTCAAGGCATTTCTGGACGGCAAGGGGCATGGGGGCCTGGACATCGAAAACGACACCCTGGAAATCCCCCGGCGCTCGTTCAGTGGTGTCAGCCGGGACCTGGGCGGCCAGGTGGTCGAGACCGTCCACTTGGAGAAGCACAGCCTGCTGCAAGCGGCCATGCAGAATTTCTCCCAGGCGACTGCCGAGCCTGGCGGCTCGCCGACCACTGCCGTGGTGCGCATCGGGCCCAGGCGCCGAATTGCGCAAACCCTCACCGCCCAGACCTTTATCGGCTACTGCCGCGAACTGAACCTGGGAGAGGCCTATCAGACCCATGTGCGCGAAGTGTTCAACCTGGTGGCGCCCGACCAGGACTTCAACCCTTCGGTGGCGCAGGTCGGCCAATCCCGTTGCGTGGACATGCAGATCGACCTGCATCTGGCCCATGCCAAGGGCGATATCGATGCGCCGACCCGTGCGTTGCTGCTGGGCCTGGTCAAGGCGGATATGCCCGCCAGGGACATCCGGCAACTGTGGTTCAACCACCAGCCGCTGGCCTGGCAAGGCCTGAACATCGACGGTGCCTGCCTGTGGGGTGTATTGGTGTTTTCCAGTGCATCGGCCGAAGGGTTCTCCAGCGGCCCGATCGTGGTGTATATGCCCAACGAGCCCGTGCGGCCGTGGTACCGCTATGAATCACTGGAGCATTTCAAGCTCTACCTCACCCTCAAGCTTCACGTCAGTACCTATCGTGACTTCTTCAAGGGTTACCTGGACGAGTCCGAGCGTTTCGGTTTTTTCGAGCGTTTTGACCAAGAGGCAATCGTCGTGCGGGTGGCGCCGCTCCCGGTAACGGGCAAGCTGTCGACGTTCTTTTTCAATGCCTGCGTCGGCAAGACCCAGCTGGATGCGCGGATATTGGCGGTTCCCAATGCCCAAGCCGATGACGACGCGCGTCGCAAGCGTATCCAGGATTACCTGGATGTCGGCTTGACGGTGCTCAACGTCGCAGGGTTCGTGGTGCCGGTGGTGGGCCAACTGATGACCGGCGTGGCTGTTGGGCAGTTGCTTGGCGAGGTGTTCGAGGGGGTGGATGACTGGCTGCACCATGACAAGCTTGGCGCCCTCAGGCACCTGACGAACATCGCGGAAAACCTTGCCGCCATGGCGTTGTTCGCGGCGGGCACGAAAGTGGTGGGCCGGCTGTGGCGAACCACGCCTCCGGCCGCTGGATTCTACGACAGCATGAAAGCCGTGCGGCTGCCCGACAAGTCCGCGCGCTTATGGCGCAGTCGTACCGAGCCGTATCGTCATACCGTCTCGCTTGAAGGCGCTGTGGCCAGTCCCCGTGGGGTCTACCAACTCAATGGCCAGTCCTACGTGAATGTCGACGGCGCGCTGTATTCGATTGTCTTTGACTCCCGCACCGGGCGCTGGCGGGCCCGGCATCCGCAGCGGGATTCTGCCTATCGACCGCCCTTGACCCACAACTACCAAGGCGGCTGGCAGTTCTCGTTCGAGCGACCGGATGAATGGCACAGCCCTGACTATATCCTGGGGCGGTTGGACCCCAGTCTCACCACCCTCCCGGCCGGGCATCTGCAGGATATCGCCGCCATCACCGGCTCGACCTTGCCGCGCTTGCAGCAACTGGCGATGCAGAACCTGCCGTTGCCGGAGCGGCTGCGCGATTGTGCGCTGCGGTTCAATCAGAACCAGGGGGTTCGCGACCTGATCTGGCAAATGGAGCATCAAGCCCCGCTCGATGCGGCCACCACCCGTGTGCAGATGCTGGCCCTGCCACTGATGGACGGGTGGCCCCGCGGGCGTTTTTTCGAACTGCTCGACGACGAGGGCTACCTGCTTGAGCGCCATCCAGACACCGCGCCGTTCGACTACGAGGACTTGAGCATCCACCTCACCACGCAACAACTCAGGAACGGGCAGATCCTGCCCACCTTGCTGGCCGCGCTCGACTCCGAAGAAACCGCGCAATTGCTCGGCGGCACCTTCCACGCCGACGAGGCGCAAGCCGCACTGACGGGGCGTCTCACGGCTTCACTCAAGGACACGCATCAGGCGGTCTATGAGCGGCTGCGCATGGATGCCGACTTCTTCGATCAGACCGATCACGGCCAGCTCAAGCAGCGCTTGCCGCAATTGCCGATCCGGGTGGCCTGGGAGGTCCTGACCCAGGCCTCCACGGCGGAGCGCTGGCACTTGCGCCATACCGGGCGTGTGCCGCTGCGGGTCGGCCAATGGGCCCGGGAAGCCCTGGAAGCGCTGGAGGAAGACGACGCCCTGGCCGGCCTGTACTTGCCGGAGCTGGCCACCGATGCGACACGGCGCGTGGCCACCGGGTTGCTGCACCGGGTTCCGGGCTGGCCCGAGGATCTGTTTTTGCAGGTACGCCGCGACAGCGTTCAGGGCACAGTCCTGGGCCAAGTGGGCAACCCAGATGCTGATATGAGCCGCATCGTGGTGCAGTCGGCCAAGGGCTTTCGCGCCCACGATGGGCAAGGTGTGGCGTTGGGCGCGCTGGCCGGCGGGCCGGAAGGTTTCTATGAGGCGTTGCTCAACAGTTTGTCTGCCGCCCAACTCGATGCGCTGCGCCTGACCGCGAGCGGCAGGGCCAGCCAGTTGCGGCATGCACTGATTGGCAAGGCGCAGGACGAACGCAATCGCATCGGTCGCTATTTGTGGCCGGAGCGCGCAGTGCCCGAGGACCCCGCCTTGTCGTGTGTACAAGGTGCGCCGCCTGCGCAGCCTCCACAGCCTGCTGGCCTAGTGCGCAAGGCACGCAAACTCTTCCCGTTATTCGATGACCGGCGCCTGTCGACCTTCCTGCAGGACTTGGGTAGCGACCACCTGTCCCGGGCCAGGGCCGTACGCGCCCTTGAACAGCAATATGACGCACTGCAGCGGACGCTGAGGCTGTGGGCCAGGGACAAACCGGCGCAGCCATACTCTGACATCGCGCTGCGAGACCACCGCATGGCTCGCCACCAAGCCGCACGGGCCATCGAGCGCTGCTGGCAATATGTGTCGCTGGCGCCGGATGAACTCCATCAGAAAGTGCCGAGCCTGTCCCTGGACGGCATGACCATCGGGGCGTTGCCGACCTTGCCGGCGCACGTGCAGTTCGAGCATGTCCGGCAATTGTCATTGAAACGCATGGGACTCGACGATGACGTTGCGTATTTCCTCAAGCACTTCAAGGGACTGCGCAGCCTGGAGTTGAACGGTAATCGGCTGACGCGGCTGCCGGAAGTGCTCCAGCACATGCCGTTGCTCAGGCAACTGTACATGGCCGATAACCAACTGCAACTGACCGAGTACACCCGCACCAAACTCGCAGACCTCAAAGGGCTGGCCGTGCTCGACCTGAGCAACAATCCCCTGGTAGACCCGCCCATCGCCAACAAGATGTTCGAGTTGCGCAACCTGGTGTTGCGCAACTGCCGGCTGACCAGCCTGCCGACTGGCTTTACCCGCGTTCCGTACCTGGAGCAACTCGACCTGCGCGACAATGACATCGCCAGTTTGCCGGCATGGTTGTTCAATGCGCCGCGCGAGCAAACCGAAGTCATCAACTTGCGGCATAACCCTTTGGACGCCAGCACTCGTCAGGCCTTGAACCGTTACCGGGACACCATCGGCGTGGGCATGGGCTTCGTGGAGGATGACATTACGCGACTCAACGAGCAGACCGCGCGTCAGCTGTGGCTGGGCGATGAGCGCGCGACACACTTCGCCGAAAAGGCCGAGACCTGGCTGGGGCTCAAGGATGAGCCCGGCTCCGATGGCCTGTTCACATTGCTGGCCGGCCTGGGCGGTACCGCCGACACCACCCACGTGCGCGAGGACATGAACCGCCGCGTCTGGCGTGTGCTCGAGGCGGCCGCCGCCGATACCCGACTGCGTACCGAGGTCTTCGAGCGGGCGGCCACGCCATTGAACTGTGATGACGCCGCTGCCGTGAGCTTCAGTGACCTGGAGGTGCTGGTTGAAATCCACGAGGCCTCGCAGCGGGTGGAGGGCGGCAGGGTCACGGCCAAGCCGCTACTCAGGTTGGCCAGGGGGCTGTTTCGTCTCGACCGCCTGGAATCCATGGCCAGCCGGCACAGCGTCGAGCATCCGATGCTCGATCCGCTGGAGGTCAGCCTGGCTTATCGCACCGGGCTGGTGGAGCGCTTTCATTTGCCCGGGCAGCCCCGGCATATGCGCTTCGCCAGCCTGGCTGGGGTGACCGAGCACATGCTGGAAGTTGCCGAAGCGCAGGTGAAGGCGGCCGAGCTTTCCCCGCAACTGGTGAACTATCTGGTGAAGCTGCCATTTTGGAGCAGTTACCTGAGGCGCGCCCATGGCGGTTCGTTCGACACCTTGACCCAGCCCTTTGGCGAGCGCATGGAAGCCGTTTGGGCGCAGAGGGAAACCTTGGGTGACGCTGACTATCACACCCAGATGGGCGTGATCCAGCGCGCGCGGCAAAGTGCCGAGCTCGTCGAGCTCAAACGCCTGACCCAGGAAGCGTTGAGGTTCGATGCGCAGGGCACCTGCGAACTGCCGCCGATGGGTTGAAGCGCCGCCTACGGGGCCGTTTTTGCAACGTTGCTGCGAACCAACGCGCGCACCGCAAAGCGATTCGGGTGGCAGGCCTCGGCGACGCTGCGGGGCAGAGGCAGCGGTTCGTTGTCCAGCCACGCCGCCAGCAACTCGCCGGACAGCGGCGCGGTGATCAGGCCTCGCGAGCCGTGGCCGCTGTTGAGGTACAGGCCGTCCAGCCACGGGCAGGTGGCCTGTGGCGTGTGGCGGGCATCTTTGCGTAGCGCGTCGTAGGCCCGGGCGAACGCCAGGGTGTCGGCCAGCGGCCCGACAATCGGCAAGTAGTCCGGGCTGGTGCAGCGAAATGCCGCGCGGCCTTCCAGCGTGTCTGCGGCAAGGTCGGCGGCGTGCAGGCGCTGTGCCAGGTCCGGGGAAATCTCTTGCAGTAGCTCAAGGTTTCCAGCGTGTTCGGCGGCGGTGGGGGTGAGGTCATCGTTGTTGAAATCAAAGCTGGCCCCCAGTGTGTGCTCGCCCAGCCGAGCCGGCGCCACATAGCCTTCGGCACACACCACGGTGGCCAGGGCCTGGCTGTCGGCGGTCTGGGGCAAGCGGGTGATCTGCCCGCGGATGCGCTTGAGGGGGAGCTCGGCGCTGGCGGCAAAGCGCTTGACCTCGGCCGCGCCGGCCAGCACCACCACGGGGGCGCTGGCCAGCAGGCGATCACCGTCCCATGCCTGCCATTGAGCGCCGACTTTGCGCAGTTCCAGCACATCATGGTGGGCGTGCACCTCGATGCCTGGCTGGCTTGCCTGCCACTGGCACAGTGCGGGCGGATGCACCCAGCCGCCCTCGGGGAAAAACAACCCACCATGCTCCAGGCCCACCCCGGCGCGAATCTGGGCCTGGTCGCGGTCCAGCAACTGCAGCAACGCTGGAGCGAACGCCTCGGCCAGTTTCGCCTGGCGTTCGGCCTCCTTGGCATTGAACCCCAGTTGCAGCACGCCACACCCGTCCCAATCCACGCCGCGTTGCAGGTGCTCGAGCAGGCGCCGGGTATGCCCGAACCCGCTCACAATCATCTGCGACAAGGCCGTGCCATGGGCGGACAGCTTGAGGTACAAAACGCCCTGTGGGTTGCCCGAGGCTTCCTGGGCCAGGCCGTCATGGCGCTCCAGCAGGCTGACCTGCCAACCCCGCGCCGCCAGGCTGGCCGCGCTGGCGCAGCCGGCCAGGCCGCCGCCGATCACCAGGGCGTGGCGCTCGCCGTTGTGTGCGGGCGGGCGCGCGAACCAGGGCTTGGCGGCGACCGGTGCCGGGGTCTCGGCCGGCCAGCCGAGAAACTCCCCGCGCAGGATTTCCCACTTGTGGCCGATGCCCGGCGTGCGCTTCATCTTGAAGCCGGCGGCATTGATCAGGCGCCGTACCCAGCCGGTGCTGGTGAAGGTGCTGATGGTCGAGCCCGGCGCGGCCAGGCGTGCCAATTCAGCGAACAGTTCGGCGGTCCACATCTCGGGGTTTTTCGCCGGGGCGAAACCGTCGAGAAACCACGCGTCGATCTGCGCATCCAGTTGCGGCAGTTGCTCCAGGGCATCGCCGATCAGCAGCGTGAGGGTGACGCGGCCGTTATCCAGCACCAGGCGCTGGAAGCCTTGGTGGATGGCGATGTATTGCGCTAGCAGTTGCTCGGCGAACGGCGCCAGCTCCGGCCAGAGGGCGAGGGCGCGTTGCAGGTCGACGGGGCTCAGCGGGTACTTTTCCACGCTGACAAAATGCAGGCGCGCGCCGGCCACTGCGTGTTGCTCGAACAACTGCCAGGCGCAGAGAAAATTCAGGCCGGTGCCGAAGCCGGTTTCGCCAATCACCAGACGCCCGACCGCCGGTAGTGCGGCGAAGCGTTCCTGCAAACGGTTCTGTTGGAGGAACACGTAGCGGGTTTCTTCCAGGCCCGATTGGTCAGAGAAGTACACGTCATCGAACACCCGCGAGTGCGGGCGACCTTGGTCATCCCAGTCGAGCTGGGCGTGGGTTACGGGATTCATGGGCGGCTCGGTAAAGGCAAGGCGGCCATTCTAGCCGATCAACAGGCGCGTCATTGATCCATGGCAAGCGGCAGTGGAATTTCCTGGCACGCCGCGCTGCCCAATCCGCTAGTCTTGCTGAATTCTGGAACGGAGCCGCCCATGTTCGAATCTGCCGAAATCGGTCACGCCATCGACAAAGACACCTACGACGCCGAAGTGCCGGCCCTGCGCGAAGCCTTGCTGGAGGTGCAGTACGAACTGCAACAGCAAAAGCGCTTCCCGGTGATCATCCTGATCAATGGCATCGAAGGCGCCGGTAAAGGTGAGACGGTCAAACTGCTGAATGAATGGATGGACCCGCGCCTGATCGAGGTGCGCACCTTCGACCAGCAGACCGACGAAGAACTGGCGCGCCCACCGGCCTGGCGCTATTGGCGCCAATTGCCTGCCAAAGGCCGCATGGGCATCTTTTTCGGCAACTGGTACAGCCAGATGCTGCAGGGCCGGGTCCACGGCGAGATCAAGGACGCGCGGCTCGACCAGGCCATCGCCGGTGCCGAGCGCCTGGAGAAGATGTTCTGCGATGAAGGCGCGCTGATCTTCAAGTTCTGGTTCCACCTGTCCAAGAAGCAAATGAAGGCGCGACTCAAGGCCCTGGCCGACGACCCGCTGCACAGCTGGCGCATCAGCCCGCTGGACTGGCAGCAGTCCGAGACCTACGACAAGTTCGTGCATTTCGGCGAGCGCATCCTGCGCCGTACCAGCCGCGATTACGCACCCTGGCATGTGATCGAAGGCGTCGACGCCAACTACCGCAGCCTCACGGTGGGCAAGATCCTGCTCGAAGGCCTGCAGAATGCCCTGAAGCTGCCCAAGGGCAAGGCCAGCGGCATGAACCCGGCACCGTTGCCGTCGTCCGTGGACCAAATGAGCTTGCTCAACAGCCTCGACATGACCCTGAGCCTGGACAAGGACGACTACGAAGAACAACTGATTACCGAGCAGGCGCGCTTCTCTGGCCTGATGCGCGACAAGCGCATGCGCAAGCACGCGCTGGTGACGGTCTTTGAAGGGAACGATGCGGCCGGCAAGGGCGGGGCGATCCGGCGGGTGGCGGCCGCGCTCGACCCGCGCCAGTACCACATCGTGCCGATTGCCGCGCCGACCGAGGATGAGCGCGCCCAGCCGTACCTGTGGCGGTTCTGGCAGAAGATCCCGGCGCGGGGCAAGTTCACCGTGTTCGACCGCTCGTGGTACGGCCGCGTACTGGTGGAGCGCATCGAGGGCTTCTGCACGCCGGCCGACTGGATGCGCGCCTATGGCGAGATCAATGACTTTGAAGAGCAATTGCGTGACGCGGGTGTGATCGTGGTCAAGTTCTGGCTGGCCATCGACAAGCAGACCCAACTTGAACGTTTCCAGGCCCGTGAGGAAATTCCCTTCAAGCGCTTCAAGATCACCGAAGACGACTGGCGCAACCGCGACAAATGGGACGACTACCGCGCCGCTGTGGGCGATATGGTCGACCGCACCAGCACCGAGGTCTCGCCGTGGACGCTGGTGGAAGCCAATGACAAACGCTGGGCGCGGGTCAAGGTGTTGCGCACCATCAACCTGGCCTTGGAGGAAGCGTTCGCCAAGGCTGACAAGCACGACAAGAAGAAAAAGAAATAACCACTTGCCTGGTGTTGTCCAGGATGCAGGCCTCTGTGGCGAGCGGGCTTGCCCCGCGTTGGGCTGCGAAGCGGCCCCAAAACCAGCCAATAAGGTCTGCCTGAAAGAACGCGGCGCCTGGGGCGGGGCCGCTTCGCGCCCCAACGCAGGGCAAGCCTGCTCGCCACAGGTTTATGTTCGTCCCCATGTTTTTGTATACGCCGGGTGAATGATCGTCGCGGTGGGGCAGGCCTGGATCTATCCTCGATCCATCTCCCCACAACGACAAGATCGAGGTAGCCCATGCGTGAAGTAGTGATCGTCGACAGCGTGCGAACCGGCCTGGCCAAATCCTTTCGCGGCAAGTTCAACCAGACTCGCCCGGATGACATGGCGGCCCATTGCGTCAACGCGCTGCTGACCCGCAACGGCATCGACCCGGCCAGTGTCGAGGATTGCATCGTCGGTGCCGGTTCCAACGAAGGCGCCCAGGGCTACAACATCGGGCGCAACGTGGCAGTGCTGTCGCAATTGGGTACCGGCACCGCGGGCATGACCCTCAACCGGTTCTGCTCGTCGGGTTTGCAGGCGATTGCGATTGCGGCCAACCAGATCGCGTCGGGCTGCAGCGAGATCATCGTTGCCGGCGGCGTCGAGTCCATCAGCCTGACCATGAAAAGCGTCAACACCGATAACCTGATCAACCCATTGCTCAAGGAACAGGTGCCGGGCATCTACTTCCCCATGGGCCAGACCGCCGAAATCGTCGCCCGCCGCTATAACGTCAGCCGCGAAGAGCAGGACCTTTATGCCCTGCAAAGCCAGCAGCGCACGGCTCAGGCTCAGGCGGATGGCTTGTTTGATGATGAAATCGTGCCGATGGCGGTCAAGTACAAGGTCGAGGACAAGCACACTGGCGCCGTACAAATCCTCGACGGCGTCGTTGATCGCGATGACTGCAATCGCCCGGACACCACGTTGGCCAGCCTGTCTGGATTGAAGCCGGTGTTTGCCGAAGACGGCTCGGTGACGGCGGGTAACTCGTCGCAGCTCTCCGACGGCGCCTCCATGACGCTGGTGATGAGCCTGGAGAAAGCCCTGGCGCTGGGGCTCAAGCCCAAGGCGTTCTTCCGCGGTTTCACCGTGGCCGGTTGCGAGCCGGATGAGATGGGCATCGGCCCGGTGTTCTCGGTGCCCAAGCTGCTCAAGGCGCGGGGCTTGCAGGTGGCGGACATCGACCTGTGGGAACTCAACGAGGCATTTGCTTCGCAGTGCCTGTATGCGCGCAATCGCCTGGAAATCGACAACGCCAGGTACAACGTCAACGGCGGCTCGATTTCCATCGGCCACCCGTTTGGCATGACCGGCTCGCGCCAGGTAGGGCATCTGGTGCGTGAGCTGCAGCGGCGTAATTTGCGTTATGGCATCGTCACCATGTGCGTGGGCGGCGGCATGGGCGCCACGGGGCTGTTCGAAGCCGTGCGCTAAGTTAAATGTGGGAGGGGACGTGCCCCCTCCCATAGGTAAGCAGCGCCATATCCCAATTCGTCCACTTGCCCCTAGAATGGCCGCTCCTCCACCTCTGGCATTTTCTGGGGCGCTCATGCACATCTCTTCCGGCCGCTGGGTCTACGGTTTTTTCCTGACCCTGCTGACCGCGCTGCTCTGGGGCATTCTGCCGATCAAACTCAAGCAAGTCTTGCAGGTGATGGACCCGATCACCGTCACCTGGTTTCGCATGGTGGTGGCCGGCAGTTGCCTGTTCGTGTACCTCGCCGCGACCAAGCGCCTGCCCAGTCGTAAAGTGCTCGGCCCCAAGGGCGGCTGGCTGGTGGCGATGGCGGTGTGCGGCTTGGTGGGCAACTACGTGTTGTACCTGGTGGGCCTGAAAGTGCTCAGCCCCGGTACTGCGCAACTGGTGGTGCAGATGGGGCCGATCTTCCTGATGATTGCCAGCGTGTTTGTGTTCAAGGAACGTTTCAGCGTCGGGCAGAGCGTGGGCCTGGTGGTGCTGATCGTCGGTTTCGGTCTGTTCTTCAACCAACGCCTGGAGGAGTTGCTGACGTCCCTCGGCGCTTATACCGCCGGTGTGCTGACGATCCTGCTCGCCACTTCGATCTGGGTGTTCTACGCCCTGGGCCAGAAGCAGTTGCTGACGGTATGGAATTCGCTGCAAGTGATGATGGTGATCTATCTGTCTTGCGCCGTGTTGCTGACGCCATGGGCGCATCCGCTGGAGGCTTTGGACCTGAGTCCGCTGCAAGGCTGGCTGTTGCTCGCGTGCTGCATGAACACACTGGTGGCCTATGGCGCATTTGCCGAAGCACTGGCCCACTGGGAAGCCTCGCGGGTGAGTGCAACCCTGGCACTGACGCCGTTGGTGACCTTTGTCGCGGTGGCGTTGGCGGCGTGGTTGTGGCCCCACTATGTGCAGGCCGAAGAGATCAATGCCTTGGGCTATTTCGGCGCGTTGGTGGTGGTCGTGGGGTCGGCGGCGGTCGCGCTGGCGCCGTCGTTGCTCGCCGGGCTCAAGGCCCGGCGGCTACGAATGGCGTCTTAGGCGCCCAGCATGTTTTCCGGGCGTACCCACTGGTCGAACTCTGCGTCGGTGAGGTAGCCCAGGTCCAGCGCTGCTTCCCGAAGGGTCAAACCTTCGGCGTAGGCCTTCTTGGCGATCTCTGCCGACTTGTCATAGCCGATGTGCGGGTTGAGCGCCGTGACCAGCATCAGCCCGCGCTCCAGGTGCTCGGCCATTTTCCCGGCGTCGGGTTCGAGGCCGGCGATGCAGTGCTCCTGGAAGTTATTGCAGCCATCGGCCAGCAGTCGGATCGATTCCAGCAGGTTGTGGATGATCACCGGCTTGTACACGTTCAACTGCAAATGCCCTTGGCTCGCCGCGATGCCGATGGTCACGTCATTGCCCAGTACCTGGCAGGCCAGCATCGACAGCGCTTCGCACTGGGTCGGGTTGACCTTGCCGGGCATGATCGAGCTGCCCGGCTCGTTGGCCGGCAGTTTTACCTCCGCAAGGCCGGCCCGCGGGCCGGAGCCCAGCAGACGCAGGTCGTTGGCGATTTTCATCAGGGCCACGGCCAGGGTTTTCAGGGCGCCGTGCAAGGTCACTATCGGTTCATGGCCGGCCAGCGCGGCGAATTTGTTCGGCGCGGTGACGAAGGGCAGGCCCGATAAGGCTGCCAATTCCGAGGCAATCGCCTCGCTGAAGCCATGGGGCGCATTGAGCCCGGTGCCCACCGCCGTACCGCCCTGGGCCAGCTCGCACACCTGGGGCAGGGCGCTGCGGATCGCGCGTTCGGCGTAATCGAGTTGGGCGATAAACGCCGAGATTTCCTGGCCGAAGGTGATCGGCGTGGCGTCCATCATGTGGGTGCGGCCCGTCTTCACCAGCTTTGCATGGCGTGCCGACAATTCCGCGAGTCCGCCGGACAGCGTATTGATCGCCGGCAACAACTGCTGGTGCACCGCTTGCACCGCCGCAATGCTCATGGCCGTAGGGAAGCAGTCGTTGGAGCTTTGGGAGCGGTTCACATGATCGTTGGGGTGCACCGGGCTTTTGCCGCCACGGGGCTTGCCCGACAGCTCGTTGGCACGGCCGGCAATGACCTCGTTGGCGTTCATGTTGCTCTGGGTGCCGCTGCCGGTTTGCCAGACGACCAGGGGGAACTGGTCATCATGTTGGCCATTGAGCACTTCGTCGGCGGCTTGTTCGATCAGGCGGGCAATGTCGGCGGGCAGGTCGCCGTTGCGGTCGTTGACCCGGGCGGCGGCCTTCTTGATCAGGGCCAGCGCGTGCAGTACCGCCAGGGGCATGCGCTGCTCGCCGATGGCGAAATTCACCAGCGAACGTTGGGTCTGGGCGCCCCAGTAAGCGTCATCCGGGACTTCCACTTCTCCCAGGCTGTCGGTTTCGATACGGCTCATCGGGCACACTCCTTCAGGTTCGTTTGCGCAGTTTAGGCCCTGATCAGCCTGGGGGGTTCCCTAAAAGACTTTTCATCGGATTCATTCACGGCAATCCGCGCCCGGTAAGGCTCGGGGTTGAGCCGCAGCGTTTTTTAGGCGCAGAATGGGCGCCCTTGGGGTCTTACCTCGCCTGCTAGAAAGGAAACTCGATGACTCGTCTTCGTGCCATCTGTACCGCGGTTGCTCTGGTTTGCGCCAGCGGCCAGGTTTTTGCCGATACCGCCAGCCACAACGCCAGTGCCGAAGCCTTCCTTACCCTGGCCCATGCCGACAAGCTGGGTACCCCGGTGTACATGCAAGTGCAGCAAATGTTCGCCCAGCGTTTCGAACAGACCAAGGCGCCTGCCGCCAAGCAGTCCGTACTGGACAGCTACCAGGCCAAGGCCAACGCCGCCCTGGACCAGGCCATCGGCTGGCCGAAGCTGAAACCGGACATGGTCAAGCTCTACACCACCAACTTCAGTGAATCCGAGCTCAAGGACCTGGTTGCTTTCTACCAGTCGCCACTGGGCAAGAAAGTCCTGGAGAAAATGCCGCAGCTGACCCAGCAATCGGCCCAGATGACCCAGGCCAAGCTGGAAAGTGCTGTGCCGGTGGTGAACAAACTGTTGGAAGACATGACCAACGAGCTGACGCCAAAAGCCGCTGCACCGGCCAAGAAGAAGTAAGCAGGAATGACCATGCAACAGCGTATCGAAACGGCGCTCGCCGCCCTGGACCCGGACCACTTGAGCGTGCTGGATGAAAGCCATATGCACAGCCGTGGGCTGCAGACCCACTTCAAGGCCGTGCTGGTCAGCCAGCAGTTCGAGGGGCTTAACCGCGTCAAGCGCCACCAGAAGGTCTACGCCACCCTGGGTGACCTGATGAGCGAATTTCATGCGCTGGCGCTGCATACCTACACGCCCGATGAATGGGCCAAAATCGACGCAGCCCCGGCCTCGCCGACCTGCGCCGGCGGGCATAGCTGATACGCGGGTGTTTCTAAAACCCTGCATTTGCTAGAATCCGCAACGCGCCGCTTAGCCGGCGCGTTTTTTTTGCATCCGGTTCACCCCTTACGAGGGTAGCCACCTGGAGAGAACACCCATGACTCAACCGATTGTCGTGGCGGCACTGTATAAGTTCGTCACCCTCGAAGATTACGTCGCCCTGCGCGAGCCATTGCTGCAGGCAATGGTCGACAACGGCATCAAAGGCACCTTGCTGATCGCCGAAGAAGGCATCAACGGCACCGTTTCCGGCAGCCGCGAAGGCATTGATGGCCTGATGGCCTGGCTGAAGAATGACCCGCGCATGGACGACATCGACCACAAAGAGTCGTACTGCGATGAGCAGCCGTTCTACCGCACCAAGGTCAAGCTCAAGAAAGAGATCGTGACCCTGGGCGTCGAAGGCGTCGACCCGAACAAGAAAGTCGGCACCTATGTGGACCCGCAGGACTGGAATGCGCTGATCAGCGACCCCGAAGTGCTGTTGATCGATACCCGCAACGACTACGAAGTGTCGATTGGCACCTTTGAAGGCGCAATCGACCCGAAAACCACCAGTTTTCGCGAATTTCCCGACTATATCAAAGCCAACTTCGACCCGGCCAAGCACAAGAAGGTCGCCATGTTCTGCACCGGCGGCATTCGTTGCGAGAAGGCGTCGAGCTACATGCTCAGCGAAGGTTTCGATGAGGTCTACCACCTCAAGGGCGGGATCCTGAAGTACCTCGAAGAGGTGCCGCAGGCAGAAACCAAATGGCAGGGCGACTGCTTTGTGTTCGACAATCGCGTCACTGTGCGCCACGACCTGAGCGAAGGCGACTACGATCAATGTCATGCCTGCCGCACACCGGTGAGCGTCGAAGACCGCGCATCCGAACACTATGTAGCTGGCATCAGCTGCCCCCATTGCTGGGATAAGCTGCCAGAGAAAACCCGCCGCAGCGCGATCGATCGGCAAAAGCAGATTGAGCTGGCCAAGGCCCGCAATATGCCGCACCCGATTGGCTTCAACTATAAGCAAACCCCTTCCGAGGCCTGACCCATGTCCGCGCGCCTGCTCTATGTAATGGATCCGATGTGTTCCTGGTGCTGGGGGTTTGCCCCGGTGGCGCAGGCGCTGGTTGAGCAGGCCCAGGCGGCCGGCGTGGACGTGCACCTGGTGGTGGGCGGCCTTCGCACCGGCAGCGGCGCGGCACTGGAACCGACCACGCGGCGCTATATCCTCGAGCACTGGCAGGCGGTCACCGACGCCACCGGCCAGCCGTTCAAGCGCGACGGCGCGTTGCCCGACGGTTTTGTCTACGACACCGAGCCTGCGTGCCGTGCCATTGTCACCGCGCGCAGCCTGGCGCCGGATTGTGCGTGGAAACTGCTGGGCCTGATCCAGCGCGCGTTTTATGTCGAGGGCCGCGACGTAACCCTCGCCAGCGTGCTGGTGGAGTTGGCGGAGGAGGCGGGCATCCCGCGCATCGAGTTTGCCGGCGAATTCGACCGTGCCGAGCAGCATGCCGCGACGGCCGCTGACTTCACCTGGGTCCAGGACCTGGGTATCGCTGGCTTTCCGACCTTGCTCGCCGAGCGTAACGGCCAGTTGGCGTTGCTGACTAACGGCTACCAGCCGCTGTCCGAGCTGTCACCGTTGTTGGGTCGATGGCTGGAGCGAGCAACCTGTGCATGACCAATCACCACGCACCGACCGACTGACCTGGGCGGAAATTCGCCGCCTGGCCCTGCGTCACAAGAAATCCCTGTGGATCGCCAATGGCGTCGCCGTGCTGGCGACGCTATGCAGCGTGCCGATCCCCTTGCTGTTGCCGTTGCTGGTGGACGAAGTGCTGCTGGGCCATGGCGATGCCGCGCTCAAGGTGATGAACCACGCATTGCCCCTGGTCTGGCAGAAAGCCGCCGGTTATATCGGCCTGATGCTGCTGATCACCCTGGCCCTGCGGTGTGGCGCACTGCTGTTTAACGTGGTGCAGGCGCGACTGTTTGCGCGTTTGGCCAAGGACATTGTGTATCGCATCCGCGTGCGTTTGATCGAGCGACTCAAGCGCATCTCCCTCGGCGAATACGAAAGCCTGGGCAGCGGTACGGTCACCACCCACCTGGTCACCGACCTGGACACGCTGGACAAATTCGTCGGCGAAACCCTCAGCCGCTTCCTGGTGGCCATGCTGACCCTGGTGGGCACCTCGGCGATCCTGGTGTGGATGCATTGGCAACTCGCGTTGCTGATCCTGCTGTTCAACCCGTTGGTGATCTACGCCACGGTGCAGTTGGGCAAGCGCGTCAAGCATCTGAAGAAGCTGGAGAACGACAGTACCTCGCGCTTTACCCAGGCCCTGACCGAAACCCTGGATGCCATCCAGGAAGTGCGCGCCGGCAACCGCCAGGGCTTTTTCCTCGGGCGCCTCGGCCAGCGAGCCCAGGAAGTGCGTGACTACGCCATTCATTCGCAATGGAAAACCGACGCTTCCAGTCGCGCCAGTGGCTTGCTGTTCCAGTTTGGTATCGACATCTTCCGTGCGGCGGCGATGCTCACCGTGCTGTTTTCCGACCTGTCCATCGGCCAGATGCTCGCGGTGTTCAGTTACCTGTGGTTCATGATCGGCCCGGTGGAGCAACTGCTGAACCTGCAATACGCCTACTACGCGGCGGGCGGGGCGCTGACGCGGATCAACGAGCTGCTGGCGCGCGCCGATGAGCCGCAGTACGCCGGCGGTGCAGACCCGTTCACCGGGCGCGAAACCGTGGGCATCGAAGTGCGCGGCCTGGACTTCGGCTACGGCGAAGACCTGGTACTCGACCAGTTGAACCTGGTCATCGCGCCCGGTGAGAAGGTGGCGATTGTCGGCGCCAGCGGCGGTGGCAAAAGCACCCTGGTGCAACTGTTGCTCGGGCTCTACACACCGCAGGCGGGCAGTATCCGTTTTGGCGGTGCCACCCAGCAGGAGATTGGCCTGGAGACCATTCGCGAGCACGTCGCGGTGGTGCTGCAACACCCGGCGCTGTTCAACGACACCGTGCGCGCCAACCTGACCATGGGCCGTGAGCGCAGTGACCAGGCTTGCTGGCAGGCGCTGGAAATCGCCCAGCTGGAGGCTACAGTCAAGGCATTGCCCCAGGGCTTGGACAGTGTGGTGGGGCGTTCCGGCGTGCGCTTTTCCGGCGGCCAGCGTCAGCGCCTGGCGATTGCGCGCATGGTCCTGGCCGAACCCAAGGTGGTGATACTCGACGAGGCCACGTCCGCTCTGGACGCCGCCACCGAATACAACCTGCACCAGGCGCTGGCACGGTTCCTCAGTGGGCGTACTACACTGATCATCGCCCACCGTCTGTCGGCGGTAAAACAAGCTGATCGAGTGTTAGTGTTTGACGGCGGTCATATTGCCGAGGATGGCGATCATCAGCAATTGATCGCCGATGGCGGTCTTTACGCCAAACTCTATGGGCACTTGCAGCAAGTACGTTGATTTAGCCTAGGCTGTGCTATCGGAAGTGGGTGTTTGCGTGCGTATTCAGCAGTGCATGTGCAAGGGACTTCATGAAGCAAAAGCGGACTTTCGGAACGCCTCGGTTACTGGGCATTGTCTGGCCCTTTATTGCCGTCGTGCTGTTCCAGGCATTGTTGGGTTGCGTCAGCCTCTACGTGCTTTCAGCGGTGCGTGGCTATGTGGCCGGCGAGAGCCTGTGGTCCAAGGGCCAGAAAGACGCCATCTATTACCTGACGCTGTACGCCGATAATCGCGACGCAGGCACATACCTCAAATACCAGCAGGCCATTGCCGTGCCCCAGGGCGGCCATGAACTGCGCATCGCCCTGGACAGTCCCAGCCCTGACCTGGCTGCCGCGCGCCTGGGTATCCTCAAGGGCGGCAACCACCCGGACGATGTTTCCAGCGTGATCTGGCTGTACCTGAATTTTCGGCATTTCAGCTACCTGGAAAAAGCCATTGAACTGTGGACCGTGGGCGATGGCTACCTGGTTCAGTTGGACGACCTGGCTCGCGAGATGCACCAAGCGATCAATGCCGACCATGTCAATCCCAACGATGTTCGGCAGTGGAAAGCCCGTATCACTGCCATCAACGAGGGTGTGACCCCAGCCGCCAAAGCCTTCAGCGACGCCTTGGGTGAAGGCTCGCGCATGATCCTGCGGTTGCTGCTGATCACCAACCTGGCGACGGCCCTGGGCCTGATTGTGCTGGCGCTGTTGCGTACCCATAAGCTGCTGACCCAGCGTCATGCGTTCGCCAATGCGCTGCAGGCCGAGAAGGAGCGCGCACAGATCACCCTGGAGTCGATTGGCGATGGGGTGATCACCACCGATGTCGACGGGACCATTACCTATATGAACCCGGCAGCCGAGGCCATGACCCACTGGAATTCGGCCCAGGCCCAAGGCCTGCCCCTGGCGGCACTGTTCAACCTGCTGGATGACGATGCACAGCCGGATGGCTTCACCCTGATCGAACACATCGTCAAGGGCCGGTTCAGGGGCGGCAGCGAGCATTCGAAAACCATCCAGCGCCTGGACGGCAGCACGGTCTCCGTCACCCTGGTGGGGGCGCCGATCCTCAGCGGCGGCAAGGTCAGCGGTGCAGTGCTGGTACTGCATGACATGACCCAGGAGCGTCAGTACATCGCCAACCTGTCGTGGCAGGCCACGCACGACGCTTTGACCGGCCTGGCCAACCGTCGCGAGTTCGAGTACCGCCTGGAACAGGTGCTGCACAGGGCAGGGCAGCACCAGGGCGGGCGACATGCATTGATGTTTCTCGACCTCGACCAGTTCAAGCTGGTCAACGACACCTGCGGCCATGCGGCGGGCGACGAGTTGCTACGGCATATCTGCGCGCTGCTGCAATCGGACCTGCGCGAAGGCGACACCCTGGCGCGCCTGGGGGGCGACGAGTTCGGCATCCTGCTGGAGAACTGTCCGGCGGCGGTGGCGGAAAAAGTCGCCGAGAGCCTGCGCCATACCGTTCAAAACCTGCATTTCGTGTGGAAGGGGCGGCCGTTCATGACCACCGTGAGTATCGGCCTGGTACACATATCGAGCACGCCGACCACCCTGGAAACCTCCCTGCGTGCCGCCGACATGGCGTGCTACATGGCCAAGGAAAAAGGCCGCAATCGCGTGCAGGTGTACCACGCCGATGACTCCGAACTGTCCCTGCGCTTTGGCGAGATGGCCTGGGTGCAACGCCTGCACATGGCATTGGAGGAGAACCGGTTTTGCCTGTATGCCCAGGAAATTGCGCCCCTGGGGTTGACCGACGGCGGCAATGGGCACATTGAAATCCTGCTGCGCCTGCACGACGAGGCGGGTCGGATCATTCTGCCCGACAGCTTCATCCCGGCTGCCGAGCGTTATGGTTTGATGACCTCCCTGGACCGTTGGGTGGTGGAGAACGTATTCAAGATCATTGCCCGCTGCATGCACGAGCACCCGGGCCGGCCTATGGCGATGTGTGCGATCAATCTGTCAGGCATTACGATTGGCGACGATGATTTTCTCGGCTTTTTACGTGAGAAATTCGAGGCTTACAGCATTCCGCCAGAAATGATTTGTTTTGAAATAACTGAAACAAGCGCTATTGCGAATCTGGGCAGTGCCATTCGCTTTATTAATGAACTCAAAGCCTTAGGTTGCTTCTTTTCCCTCGATGACTTCTGCGCCGGAATGTCCTCATTCGCGTATCTGAAACATTTACCTGTAGACTTCCTGAAGATCGATGGAAGTTTCGTAAAGGATATGCTGGACGACCCGATTAACCGCGCGATGGTCGAAGTGATCAACCACATCGGCCACGTCATGGGGAAGCGCACAATTGCCGAATTTGTTGAAACACTGCAGATCGAGCAGGCTTTGCTCGACATCGGTGTGGATTACGCTCAGGGCTACCTGATTGAACGACCGCAATTGTTTACCTTTGATAGCTTGCGTCGACCTGTGCGACCGCAGCCTCTGTTATTCAGGGCGCCCGGCACATTCCGCTGAAACATTTGCCGGTCTGTAAATCACACTTAAAAAGGAGCCTTAAATAGTGATCGACACATTCAGCAGAACCGGTCCGCTTATGGAAGCCTCAAGTTACCCCGCCTGGGCTCAGCAATTGATCCAGGACTGCAGCGAGAGCAAGCGCCGGGTTGTCGAACACGAACTGTACCAACGCATGCGTGACAACA
The DNA here is from genome assembly GCF_012030485.1 of Pseudomonas sp. B14(2022). Lineage (NCBI taxonomy): Bacteria > Pseudomonadati > Pseudomonadota > Gammaproteobacteria > Pseudomonadales > Pseudomonadaceae > Pseudomonas > Pseudomonas sp. B14(2022). Next base: position 51,711 of record NZ_JAAUVM010000017.1, on the reverse strand, counting down.
CGCTCAGCGCCAAAACCATGCGTCACTACCTGATCGGTGGCTGGCCCGTGGTGGAACAGTTTGCCTTGTACATGGCACAGAACCTCACCAAGACCAAGTTTGCCCGCCATCCAGGGGAAGACATGGCGCGACGTTGGCTGATGCGCAATATCCGTGTGGAGCTGAACCACGCGGACTATTGGGTCCATTGGGCGCGTGCCCACGGCGTCAGCCTCGAAGAGTTGCAGGCCCAGAACGTGCCGCCGGAGCTGCATGCGCTGAGCCATTGGTGTTGGCACACCAGCTCGGCCGATTCGTTGATTGTGGCTGTTGCCGCGACCAACTATGCGATCGAGGGCGCGACGGGAGAGTGGTCGGCAGTGGTGTGCTCCACCGGCGTATATGCGGCGGCCTTTCCCGAGGAAGACCGCAAGCGTGCGATGAAGTGGCTGAAGATGCACGCCCAGTACGACGACGCCCATCCTTGGGAAGCCCTGGAAATCATCTGCACCCTGGCCGGGATGAACCCGACCAAGGAACTGCAGGCAGAGTTGCGCCAAGCCGTGTGCAAGAGCTACGACTACATGTACCTGTTCCTGGAACGTTGCATGCGCCTGGAGAAAGAAAAACCTGCGAGCGCTGCTGTGCGTGAGCGCCCGTTGCGTGTCGCCAGCGAAGCGTGATGTAACGGGGATGGCGGGGTTTTACCCCGCCATTGCCAGGCGATTACGGCCTTCGCGCTTGGCCACGTACAAGGCGCTGTCGGCGCGGCGCAACAGGCTGTCGGCCGACTCAGCGGCCAGCAGGGTCGAACAACCGAGGCTCACCGTCAATTCGATCCGTGTTCCATCCGCCCAATAATCCTGGGCCTTTGCCGCCTGGCGCAGGCGTTCACCGACCATGGCCGCCGCATCCCGTCCGGTGTTGGACAGCAGGATCAGAAACTCTTCCCCGCCAAACCGAAACACCATGTCCACGTTACGCAACTGGCTCTTGATTGCCCCGGCGACCGTGCGCAATACGTTATCGCCGGCCGCATGGCCGTGGGTATCGTTGATGATCTTGAAGTGGTCGATGTCCAGCATCAGCAAGGACAGCGGGTTCAGGTGCCGACGCGCCATGTCGATTTCCCGTTGCAGGGTCTGGTCCATGGCAATGCGGTTGCCCGTTTCGGTCAACGGGTCGCGCAGGGCGCTGCGGGTGGCGGCGCGGTAGAGCAGGGCGTTGCGCATCGGGTAGAGCAGGGTCGACAGCAGTGATTCGAGCTGGCCGAGTTCCTCTTCCAGCAGGCGCTGGTTGCGGCGAAAGATCAGCTCGCCGAGGTGCTCGCCTTCGTGGCTCAGGCTGTAGCTCACCGAATGGTGGCCGCGGTGGCCGAACTCCAGGCGCAGGTCGCTGGTTTCGTGGCGATATTGCAGGGCATCCAGAGGTACCAGGCGCTGGATCTCACGGAAAAACACCGCGAGGAGGCGCTGCGGTTCCAGGCTGGTCTGCAATTGCATCCCCAGTTGCTGGCGAAGTTGTACGACGGTTGTCGGGCGGCGAGGTACGAGTGATGGCTGACCAAAGCCCAGGCGTTGCAATTTGGCACTGTCGAAGTCAACTGCGTTGGTCTGGGTTGGTGTTTTCATAAGCAAACGGCCTCTAAGCACTTAGCTGTCTTACAGGCTGGATGAGAGTGGCGAATGCCAGGCGTCTTACTGTTCCTTCAGTTCCGTAAAACATTGGAAACAGTTTAGACCGCTTTACCAGGGGTTATAACCCCTGGGCACTGCCACACGTCTTGTCATCGCTTGACCTGCTTGGAAGGTGTTAGAGCGAGATTCGTGCCATTTCGTTTAAATAAATAAAAGTCCTTACAAATCAAAGAGCGTTTTTAAAGTAAAAAACAGTCGTTAAGCAATGACGTCAGCTATTTGACTGATTGCACCAGCGTGCTGGAGTCAATCTGGTCAATGGACGTGACACCGGTCAACGTCATGGCCACACGCATTTCCTTGGCGAAGATGTCCAGCAGGTTCTCTACCCCGCGCTGACCATCGGCGGCCAGTGCATAGGCGGTGGCGCGTCCGAGCAGGCATGCCTTGGCGCCCAGGGCGAGCATGCGCACCACGTCCAGCCCGGAACGAATGCCGGAGTCCACCAGCACTGTCAGGTCATCGCCCACGACATCGGCAATCGGTGGCAAGGCCTTGGCAGTGGACAGCACACCGTCCAGCTGACGGCCGCCATGGTTGGAGACCACGATGCCATCGGCGCCGAAACTCACCGCGTCCTTGGCATCCTGGGGGTCGAGGATGCCCTTGATGATCATCGGGCCTTTCCAGAATTCGCGGATCCACTCCAGGTCTTTCCAACTGATGGAGGGGTCGAAGTTATTGGCCAGCCAGCCGATGTAATCTTCCAGGTGGGTGGGTTTGCCGAGGTACTTGGAGATATTGCCCAGGTCATGGGGGCGGCCCATGAGCCCTACGTCGAATGCCCATTGTGGCTTGGTGACGGCCTGCAACATGCGCCGCTGCGCCGCGAAAGGCCCGGACATGCCCGAGTGGGCATCGCGGTAGCGCGCCCCGGGCGTGGGCATGTCCACGGTGAACACCAGGGTGGTGACCCCAGCTGCCTGGGCCCGCTCCAGGGCATTGCGCATAAAGCCCCGGTCCTTGAGCACATACAGCTGGAACCAAATTGACTGCGGGCTCTGCGCCGCCACTTCTTCAATCGAACACACCGACACCGTCGACAGACAGAAGGGGATGCCCTTGTTCGCCGCCGCCTTCGCCGCCTGTACTTCGCCGCGCCGCGCATACATGCCGGTCAGGCCGACAGGGCTGAGGATGACCGGCATGTCCAGGGCCTGGCCGAACAGCGTGGTCTTGAGGCTGAGGTTATCGACATTGCGCAGCACGCGTTGGCGCAGGCTGATCTCGGCCAGGTCCGAACTGTTCGCGCGCATCGTGTGCTCGGCGTAGGCACCGCCGTCGATGTAGTCGAACAGGAAGCGCGGCAGCTTGCGTTTGGCCGCTGCGCGGTAGTCGGAGGCGGACGAGATAATCATTAAGCGTGTCTCCACAAGGCTGGGCGGGTCAGGATAGGCAAATATCTGTCATGATAAAAACAACTTTTATCGCTAGTAGTCAGTCGCTGAAGGAATACCTATGAACTTGAGAACGTTGCGCACGTTCGTCGAAGTGGTACGCCAGGGCGGATTCTCCCAGGCCGCCGAGGTAGTGGCCTTGACCCAATCCACGGTGAGCAAGGCGGTCAAGACTCTGGAAGAGGAACTCGGCATGCCGCTGCTCGACCGCCTGGGCCATCGCAACGAACTCACCGCCGCCGGTGAGATCGCCTACCGCCGCGCCCTGGTGCTGCTCGCCGAACACCATGACCTGGTCGCGGAGATCAACGACCTGCGCGGCCTCAAGCGCGGTGTGTTGCGCATAGGCCTGCCACCGGTGGGGTGTGGGGTGCTGTTTGCGACGATGTTTGCCACCTATCGCAGTCGTTACCCGGACATCGACATCGAACTCACCGAATACGGCAGCAAAAGACTGCGCGAGTGCCTGGAGGTGGGGGAGGTCGACCTAGCTGCATTGCTGCTGCCGGTCGATGCAGGCTTCGATTATCAGCCCGTGCGCAACGAACCGCTGATGGCCGTACTGCCCAGGAGCCACCCCTTGGCCCAACGTCAACGCATTGACTTCGCCGACCTGGCGGATTCGCCGTTCATCCTGTTCGAAGCCGGCTTCGCCCTGAACGCCAAGATTCTGGCCGCCTGCGAGCGCAAAGGCGTGATACCCCGCGTGGCGGCGCGCAGCGGACAGATCGACTTCATCGTTGACCTGGTCGCGGCCGGCCTCGGCGTCGCCTTCCTGCCGCGCATGTTGGCGCACAAGCACCAACACGCGGGCATCGCCCTGATCCCTCTCGACGAACCCCACACCGACTGGCACATCGCCCTGGCCTGGCGCGCCAGCGCCCACTTGCCACCCGCCGTGCGCGCCTGGCTGGAACTGGCCAAGGAGCAGCAGCTTTCAACCGGTCATCCGGATTCATCGTCCAGGATCTCAGGGAAGGCTTGACTTCTCCTTTTTAATCAGTAACATACGGCGCATTCCGCGATAGCTCAGTTGGTAGAGCAAATGACTGTTAATCATTGGGTCCCTGGTTCGAGTCCAGGTCGTGGAGCCAGATAGGAAAAGCCTGCAGCGATGCAGGCTTTTTTTTTGCCTTGGATTTTTCCGGGGGGATCAAAGCGCACAGCGTGACCTGCATGAAAGCATCTCAAATCCTACGATTCCGAGGTCAATATCATGAAAGTCACTGCGGTCGTTTCAACCAAAGGCGGGCCGGGTAAAACCACGGTTGGCGTTAATCTAGGCGCGTTCTGCGCCGATGCAGGGATCCGTACCCTGCTCATTGATCTGGATAATCAGCCGTCGCTTTCGTCGTTTTATGCGCTATCGCATGAGGCGCCCGGTGGAACCTGAATCGCCCCGGATTCCCTAGACACCTTGCAAGCTGATTTGTCAGAAATTGTGAAAAATACTGATCATGACGCACGTGGCATCACGTAGATGCGCGGGTACAAATTCAGCCTCTGTACTTATTAAAATACAGATAAAGCCTGGCTCTATATTCGAGAGATACACTACTTATCTAGACCAGACTTATCACGCTACCCCCTCTTGCCCTCAATAGCACCAAATCTATTTGGAACTATAGGATTAATCAAAGGTGGGCAGATACGGACCTACAATCGGCTTTCCTGCACTAACCCAGGCATCAAATCCGCCGCTGATCGACCTCACATGCAGGTAGCCCATATTTTTCATTGATGCGGCCGCCAGTGCGGCACGGCCACTTGTCTTGCAATAAAGCACAACTTTAAGCTCTCGAGAGCTTAGCGCGCTGTCGTTAGTAAGTTTAAATTCCAGCATGCCTCGCGACGCATGTATCGCACCTGAAATATGTCCAGCAGCATACTCATCCGCTTCACGCACATCGATAAGCACATCTGCATCCTGGATAGCCTGGTCTGCGTCTTTGATGGCGACTTCTTCGATCAGTGCTTTCGCCTCAGTTACTAGGTCATGGGCATTCTTTATCATGATATTTTAAAGATCCAATTAAGAGAGGTGATTATTCTGCTGGGTGAGACAGGATTGGAAAACCATCTGGGCATAGATACGCGCCAGATGATTACTCCGTTTATTTCAAGAAAACCCCGAAGAAGTTACAGCGACTAGGTCGAGTAGTGCCAATCGATCGTATCGTAACCTTCGGCGGCACGATTTTCGGCGGCCTCGGCAGTCTTCGGTGGCGGTACGATGACCGGTAAGCCAGGGCACCAGGTTTCGGGCGTAGCAATACTATTATCATCCGGTGTTTGCATGGCCGTTAACAACCGTACGGACACTGAAAATAAGCGCGACGCTCAGACGCGTGTCGCAATACCTGTATTTTGCCCATCAGTATTAATCATATGATCGGCCATTTCGGAAAACATACGTTGCAGCTTGCTATTTAGCGCTATGTCATTCACCTGCTCATCAATTGCCTGACGCATGCACAGCATCCATTCGTCGCGTTCAACAGTACCGACTGCAAAGGGGGCATGCCGCATGCGCAGACGCGGGTGGCCTCGCTCCAGTTGGAACAACGGTGGGCCGCCAAACCAGCCACTGAGGAACTTAAATAGACTGTCAGCACTGTCGGCGAGACTCGATGGATGCATCAGGCGCACCACTCGCGCTTCAGATAGCGTATCCATCAGCTCGTAAAAGCGGTTGACGAGTTTACGGACGCCTGATTCACCCCCTAACTGGAGATAAATACTAGCGCTGTCTTTATATGGGACACTCAAGAGTTCACTCATGTCGTCGGTCCTCATTGTAGAAACTTTACCCAGCCAGCAAGCGCAAGTGCCGCAAAGCAGGTCCAGCCTGAAAAAAGCCAACGCCAGACGAGCATCCGCGGGACAAAACCCACACCTCTCACGAAGGCCACACTCATGGCCGCAAACAACGCAGTAGCCAGCACATGGTCAGCTTTCCCATCGGGGGCCGCCATCATGGGGGGATAGAGCGTACAGGCGAGCATGATCGCAACAGCGATAACCAGACTCAGCACATTGATCCGTGAGGAGGGTGGAGCGTTAGCGACACGCGGCATCATGTCCGCGTCTCCTCATTGTCGCTCAAGGCTCGGCCACCTTCGTTCTCGCCCCACATCGCATTCAATATAGCCAGTAGCAATGCAAAACCGACTCCCAGCATCCAGGCGAAATACCACATAGTCTTTACTCCTTTGCTGGCACTAGTAGGCTGAATGTTCGTTGGCTTTGATGTGTGCAACGGTGACCTTGCCCCGCATAACGCGATACGCCCACGAGGTGTAAATCACGATAAGTGGCATGAAGATCAACGTGGCCCAGAACATGATGGCTAGACTTAAATGACTGGAGACGCTGTCCCACACGGTAAGGCTTGCCGCAGGTACTGTTGATGACGGCATGATGAATGGAAACATCGACACACCCGCCGTGCTGATGACTGCGATCACCGCAAGCGATGAGGCAACAAACGCCGAAAGTGTGCGACGCATCATCAGCAACATGGCGGCACCTGCTGCGCCAACCAATCCCAGTACGGGCAACAGCCACAACAACGGATAATGACCATAGTTAGCCATCCAGGCGCCCGCTTCGCGCACCACGGACTTGTTAAGAATATCGGGCAGTCCGGCGGTATCAACCAACGATGTAATGCGATAACCGTCGATCCATTGCAGCCAGATGCCGGCCGCTGTAAACGAGCACGCCAATACGATTGCCGCCCCCACCGCACCTTTGATTGCCCTGGCCTGGATAACACCTTCAGTGCGATGTGCCAGATAAGCGCCGCCCTGCAAGGTGATCATTGCACTACTCACCACGCCGGTCAGAAGCGCAAAGGGATTTAGCAGTTGCCAGAAACTGCCGGTATAAGTCGACACTAGAAGATCGTTGAAGTGGAACGGCACACCTTGCAACAGGTTGCCGAACGCGATCCCGAACACCAGGGGCGGCACGGCCCCACCCACAAAAAGCCCCCAATCCCAGGTGCTGCGCCAAGTGGAATTGTGAATCTTGCTGCGATAGTCAAAACCTACCGGGCGAAAGAACAGCGCCCATAGGACCAGAATCATCGCCCAATAGAATCCGCTGAATGCGGTGGCGTACACCACAGGCCACGCCGCGAACAATGCGCCGCCCGCAGTGATGAACCAAACCTGATTGCCATCCCAGTGCGGACCAACGGTGTTGATAACAACGCGTCGCTCCAGGTCGTTGCGGCCAACAAAGGGCAGTAGCGTGCCAACCCCCATATCGTGACCGTCCATGATGGCGAAGCCGATCAGCAGCACGCCGACCAGCGCCCACCAGATAATTTTCAGGGTGAAGTAATCAAGCATGGTGGAGTTCCTTCAAATGGGCGTCGTGAACATAACGGCCGGTACCGAGGCTGCCAGGACCTTGACGGGCAAACTTGACCATCAGGAACATTTCAACCACCAGCAGCACGGTGTAGAAAACGATGAATCCCGCCAGCGAGCCATAGAGGTTGTTGACGCTGAGGGTGGAAACACTCATGTGGGTCGGTAGGACGCCGTAGATGGTCCATGGCTGACGGCCGTATTCAGCGACGAACCAGCCCAACTCGCAGGCAATCCATGGCGCAGGCAGCATGCAAAGTGCCCAACGCAGTAACCAGCGGTTTCGCGTGCAGGTCGACTTCAGGGTGCTCCAGAAGGCAAGCCCGAAGAGCATAAGCATGGCAAAGCCAAGGCCGACCATGATCCGGAACGCCCAGAACATAGGTGTCACGCGCGGTACGGTATCGTTTACAGCTTTTTCGATAATGGCCGGCGTAGCCTGGTTAACGTCTTCGACATACTTTTTAAGCAGCAGGCCAAAGCCCAGATCGGCTTTGTATTCTTCGAATGTCTGGAAGGCCACCGAATCGCTGCGGTTGGCCCTTAGGGCCTCAAGCGCATTGACGGCGGTAATGCCGCGTAGAATTCGAGCGCGGTTTTTTTCCTTAATGTCATGTATGCCTGGAATTTGCTTGCTGACTGACCGGGTGCCAATCAAGCCCATTACCCATGGCACTTCAACTTCCCAGTTATTTTTAGACTCGGCTTCGTTGATGCTGGCCACCAGTGTCAGGCCCGCTGGCGCAGGCTTTGTTTCCCACATCGCCTCCATGGCTGCCAGCTTGGTTTGCTGCGCTTCACCCACCGTGTAACCCGACTCATCACCCAGCACGATCACGCTGAGCACTGATGCCAGACCGAAGGCGGCCGCCACCCGGAAGCTGCGCTTGGCAAACTCGACATCACGATTCTTGAGTAAATACCAACTGGAAATCGACAGCACAAACATCGAGCCGGTGACGTAACCGGCGGAGACGGTGTGCACAAACTTGGCCTGCGCAACCGGGTTGAAAACGACCGCCCAAAAATCAACCATCTCCATGCGCATGGTGATGTAACTGAACTCTGAACCCACCGGGTTCTGCATCCATCCATTGGCGATCAAAATCCACAATGCTGAAAGGTTTGTACCGATCGCCATCAGTAGTGTGACCAGCAAGTGATGCTCTCTCTTCAGACGATCCCAACCAAAGAAAAACAGGCCGATCATGGTCGATTCGAGGAAGAACGCCATCAAGCCTTCGATGGCCAGTGGGGCACCGAAGATGTCGCCGACGTAGTGCGAGTAATATGCCCAGTTGGTACCGAACTGAAATTCCAGGGTGATACCCGTAGTCACCCCGAGGGCGAAGTTGATGCCGAACAGCTTGCCCCAGAAGCGCGTCATGTCTTTCCAGATGACATTCCCGGTCATCACATAGACGCTTTCCATGATGACCAGCAGCCACACCATGCCAACCGTGAGCGGTACAAAAAGAAAGTGGTAAAGCGCAGTGGCTGCAAACTGCAGCCGAGACAGATCCACCAGTTGTTCTGAAATCACTTGTTTGCCCCTTGAGTCGAGGTGGGTACACCGAACCTGTCGCCGATGGCGTTCGAGTCGACGCTGACGTGCGAATCCCGGATGAACAGCCACCACAGCACTGTCAGCACCAGTAACTTGATCAGTACTGCTGTGAGCAGATGGCGCCGCAGTCGTTTGTCGGAAATGTTCATGACTATGCAGTTAGCACACGGCGTGCCAAGGGAGGATTTGTTATTTTTATCGTTTAATAACAGTAACTTATTAGTGAATCCGCCAAGGCAGTGGATGCCATGGCAGGTTAATACGCTGCCAATCTGCCAGAGTGGCAGTCATTGGCAGTCGTGGGGTGTGAGCGCTAGCGACTAGGCCAACCCTTGTTCTTTCAGTCGTCTGTACAACGTACGCTCGCTAATCCCCATTTGCTTGGCCAGCTCGCGGCGGGAACCTTTAAACGTCGCGAGTGCGTGTACCAGCGTGCTGCCGTCTAAAGGAGGGGACGTCGAAGGCTGAGGAGGTATCACGACGCTGGGCTGGGGTAAATGTATGGAGCGGATCACTCCATCGTCAGCGAATAGACTGGCTCTTTCTAGAACATTGCGTAACTCACGGATATTGCCGGGCCAGGAAAGCCGTTGCAATTGTGTCAGAGCATCCGCATCTATCGTCAGCCGGCGCTTGCCTATACCGGCACGTTGTAAAAACGAATTCACGAGCAAACCAATGTCTTCAACTCGGTTACGCAAGGGGGGTAACAGAATTGGAAAAGCGCTGATGCGGTAGTACAGGTCCTGCCTGAACTCACCTCTCTCCATCATTTTTTCCAGTGGTTTGTGGGTCGCAGCAATTAACCTGAAGTTGGCGTGAAGGGTCTCGACACTGCCGACACGGCGATAGGTGCCCGATTCGATCAGGCGCAACAGTTTCACCTGCATTGCCAGTGGAACATCGCCAATCTCATCAAGGAACAACGTGCCGCCCTGGGCAGTTTCGACCAAACCAGGTTTGCGCGTGGTCGCACCGGTGAATGCTCCTTTTTCATGGCCGAACAGCTCGCTCTCAAACAACGTTTCGGTCAATCCTGAGCAATCTACGACTACAAAGGGTCCAGTGGCCCGCTCGCTGGTTTCATGTACCGCGCGAGCGAACAACTCTTTGCCCGTACCTGACTCGCCTAACAGCAGTACCGGCAGCATTGATGGTGCGACCCGCTGCAGCTCAGACAGGGCGAGGTTAAACGCTGGTGAACAGCCCACCAGCCCTTCGTTGCTGGGGCGCGCTGAGGCGCTTCGGACCAGTGTGAGACGCTCCACATACGCAGTAATTACTCCGTGCTCGTCTAGGATCGGCCGCAATTCGACGTCGACATGCTCAGGCCCCCGAGGCGTGTGGTGAATGTGCAAAACACGATCCGGCCCGCGCAATTCCTGCGCCTTTTTCATCGGACAATTCTCACCCGCCTGATCACATGGGACGTCGTAATGGTGTGAGATTTGATAGCACTTATGACCGATAAAGGATTTGTCAGCGCTGCCAAACTGGCGCTGATAGGCAGTGTTGGCAGCGAGGATGTTGTACTCCGGATCGAGCACGATCATCGGCTGGGGTTCGTGCTCAAGAAACGAAACAAGCGACTGCACTTGATCCGGGTGTGGGAGTGAGTTGTCCGGGGCGGGCAGGATGGTCTTCATGGTGGCTCCTGATAATCCACCATCCTGTTGTGGCACTGCCAGCTCTGTCAACAGGCACTGCCAATGGCAGCGAATTTCAGAGTTTTAAAAAAACAAATTTCCTAGTAAAAATATGAAAGTTATTAAAATCAATAAGATAACCACTATTTTTCGCACGGCGCGGCCTTGGCAGGTTTATTGCTATGTCAGTCCTTAGTGTGAGCGGCTCGAGAGAAGCCCCCTAAGGAGACAGGTCATGAGCGTAAAACTTCACGTCGAAGGATTCTTCGATTCTGCTACCAATACCGTCAGCTACCTCGTGCTGGATGAAGCGACCAACCACTGCGCCTTAGTGGACAGCGTACTTGACTATGACCCTAAATCCGGCCACACCGCCACAACGTCTGCCGACAAGTTGATTGCGAGGGTGAACGAACTCAATGCGAAGGTCGACTGGATTCTTGAGACTCACGTCCACGCAGACCACCTGACGGCAGCGCCATACCTGAAGGAAAAGCTCGGTGGAAAAATAGGGATCGGCAGCCAGATTTCGACGGTGCAAGAGGTGTTCGGCACTCTGTTCAATACAGGTCGTGACATGGCCCGCGATGGAAGCCAGTTCGATCACCTGTTCGTTAATGACGAACTGTTCGCCATTGGCACGCTGCAATGCCACGCGCTCCATACACCGGGCCATACACCAGCCTGTATGACTTATGTGATCAGCAATGGGGCCGAAACGGCTGCATTCGTCGGCGATACCTTGTTTATGCCGGACTACGGTACCGCACGCTGTGATTTTCCCGGTGGTGATGCGCGTACGTTGTTCCAGTCAATCAACAAGGTACTGAGTCTGCCAGCCAATACCTTGCTGTACATGTGCCACGACTACCAGCCAGAGGGCCGCGAGGTGCAGTTCGTCAGTACCGTTGCAGACCAACGCGCGCACAACGTTCATGTGCGTAATGGGATCAGTGAGGAGGAGTTTGTGGCGATGCGTACAAAGCGTGATGCATCGATGGACATGCCAACGCTGATCCTGCCATCGGTGCAGGTCAACATGCGAGCCGGGCACTTGCCTGAGCCTGAAGCGAACGGGACGCGCTACCTGAAAATCCCACTCAACGTCGCCTGACGTTGCCTCCCCTAAAAAACCTATAAGAAAAATATCCATAACGGAGACCTTTATGGACATTCGCTGCCTTGCGCCTGGACTGTCGGTATCAGAACAGATTTTTCCCAACCAATTAGCTGAACTAAAAGAAGCCGGTTTTCGCGCAATAGTGTGTAACCGTCCCGATGGCGAAGGCGGCGATCAGCCCTTATTTGCCGAAATAAAACGTACGGCCCAAGCGATCGGTATTGAGGCGCACTACCTTCCCGCTGAATCAGGAAAAGTAACCGACGAGCAAGGTATTGCCTTCGGCAAGCTGCTTGAAACGCTTCCAAAACCGGTGTTGGCCTATTGCCGTTCCGGCATGCGCTCGACAACGATGTGGGCACTGTCACAAGCGGGCCAACACCCCCTGCCACACATCGTCGAGACAGCTAAAAAAGCCGGGTTTGATATGAAAGGCGTCATTCGCCGGATTGCGAATCAGGGGCGCACACCGGTCGAAGTGGCTGAGGCGCAGCATACCGTGGTCATCATCGGGGGCGGTGCGGCGGGTATCGCGACCGCATCCAGTTTACTGGCGCGAGATCCGCGACTCGACGTTGCCATAATCGACCCGGCAGATGTGCACTACTACCAGCCAGGCTGGACACTTGTCGGCAGTGGTGTCTTCGATGCGCCCCAAACTGCCCACACGATGGGTACGACCATCCCCCGAGGAGTGCACTGGATCAAGTCGGCGGTCGCCGCTTTCGAACCCGAGAGAAATGCCGTCATTCTTGATGGATGCAGAGTCGTCAAATACGAGCAACTGATCGTGTGCCCTGGCCTGAAGCTCAATTGGCATGCAATCGAGGGTTTGTCGGACACCCTGGGCCGCAATGGCGTGACGTCAAACTACCTGTATCAACTTGCCCCTTATACGTGGGAGCTGGTGCAGCAACTTCACGGCGGGCGAGCCATTTTCACGCAACCACCCATGCCGATCAAATGTGCCGGGGCGCCGCAAAAAGCAATGTACCTCTCTGCCGATCATTGGAAACGTACCGGTGTATTGGACAACGTCGAGATCGAGTTTTGCAGCGCCGGCGCGGTGTTGTTCGGAGTTCCCGACTATGTGCCCGCACTGATGGAATACATCACTGCTTATGGTATCGACCTGAATTTCGGCAACACGCTCACCAGCGTGGATGGTCCCGCGCGGACTGCAACATTCAACTGCGTTAGTCCGGATGGCAGCGCCCATCTTGTTACGCGCGACTTCGATCTCCTTCATGTTGTGCCACCGCAGATTGCGCCGGATTTTGTCCGAGTCAGCCCTCTTGTTGATGCGACCGGCTGGATCAATGTCGACCCTGTCACTCTGCGTCATAAAACCTGGGTAAATATTCACGCGCTGGGAGACGCCGCCAACTCCAGCAACGCCAAAACCGCAGCGGCTGCACGCAAGCAGGCTCCCGTTGTTGCCCATAATGTGTTGGCTGCAATGGGTAAAGCAAAAGGCAGTGCCCATTACGACGGTTACGGCTCCTGCCCGCTGACGGTTGAACGCGGCAAGATCGTACTGGCGGAGTTCACCTATGGCGGCAAGGTCGCCCCCAGTTTCCCATCCTGGCTGATTGACGGTACCCGGCCATCGAGGCTGGCATGGCTGCTTAAGGAGCGAATTCTTCCACCGCTGTACTGGAAGGGAATGCTCAAGGGTCGTGAATGGATGGCCAAACCTGAGATGGCTGACGTATGAAACCAGACCTGAAAGCAAGGAGACTGAGATGATCATCGTCTTACTGCTCGGGCTTACTGTTGGAGTCATTCTGGCGCTGACCGGCGCTGGCGGAGGAATACTGGCGGTTCCATTGCTGGTGTTTGGGGCGGGGTTGAGCATGGCCGAGGCTGGGCCAATCGGTTTACTGGCTGTCGGTTTAGCCGCGACCCTGGGTGCCGTGATGGGACTCAAAAACGGTACCGTCCGTTATAAAGCCGCGCTCTTAGTTGCAGGCGCGGGGATCGTCTGTTCTCCCCTCGGCCTTTGGCTAGCGCAGCGCACGCCTAACCGTCCATTGACGATCATGTTCGCCTTCGTGCTGATGTACGTTGCGTTTCGGGTCTATCAACGATCGCTCGCGCCGTCCACGGAGTCCAAGCCCCCCGTCACCTCCAAACCACCACCTTGTCTATTGGACGTCGACCGAGGAAAGCTTAACTGGACTGGTCCGTGTGCATGGGCACTCGCCGTCTCTGGAATTGTCGCCGGCGGGCTTTCTGGCTTGCTCGGCGTGGGCGGTGGCTTTGTGATGGTGCCGGCCCTCCAGCGCTACACCAATTTGACCGCTCAGTCAGTGCTTGCAACGTCTCTGGCCGTTATTGCGCTGGTTTCAATTTCCGGCGTTGCTGCAAGCTCGGCAGCTGGGCACTTACAGTGGGCTGTTGCCATTCCATTTTCCATTGGAGCATTAGCCGGCATGATCTGCGGGCGCTTGGTCGCTGCCAAACTGTCGGGGCCAAACTTACAAAAAGGGTTTGCCCTCGTATCTGCGGGGGTTGCAGTGGCGTTGCTGGTAAAAGCTATTCAGTAGATCAAGTGGGCGGGGCACTTGCCCGCCTGTTAAGGGCTGTCCTGAAAAGCTTTCAGCTAATCCATGACTGCCAGATCCGGCGGCAATGGTTCTTCTGATGGTATTTATCTCGGTCGCCGCACTGACCCATTTTCTGGGCCGCTACTGCGGAACTGGATTGAACCTACCGTCAAGAAGGCTAGGACTCATGAACGACAGCACTCGTGTGAATTTGCGTTTGGAGCAACAGCAAAACTATCGCTGCACGCTGCACTTCGAAGAAGGTGCGCCAACTCTGACCGTGGATGAGCCACCACCACTGGGGGAGGCTGTTGCCCCAGCCCCGCAGTGGCAACTCTGCTGACAGGACGCTGGCAAGTGATCGTATTCATGTTGGCCATGGTGGCCAGCATGTTCTTTACTGCGCTGGAGACCCAGCGCAGCCATTGATCGGGAGATCGCCATGAAAGCGAACATTGGAACCATTGACCGTAGCCTGCGCATTGTCGTCGGTCTGATTCTCATTGGCCTGAGTTTGTCCGGTGTGATCGGCGTGTGGGGTTGGATAGGTTTAGTGCCGCTGGCCACTGGCATTTTCCGTTTCTGCCCTGTCTATACGTTGCTAGGCATCAAAACCTGTAACCGTTGCTGAGCGACAACCGTTGCACACTAACGGGCGCCTGAAGGTGCCCGTGGTGGTTTAGGTACGAAGCACTGATCACGGTTCCTTACCAGAGCTCGTTGGTAGATCAGCACTCCACTTCGTATATCGAAAAGAGAATTTCATCATGAAACCACATGTAGAAGCTTTTTTGACTCCGCTACGTATACCTACAGCTATGTTGTCAGTGACCCGACTACAGGGCACTGCGCCATTATCGACTCTGTGCTCGATTACGATCCCACATCAGGTCACACCTCTTGCAAAAGCGCGGAACTTTTAATTACCTGCGTGCGTGAGCAAACCCTTACGGTGGAGTGGTTATTAGAAACCCATGTATATGCCGACCATCTTTCTGGACTGCCTCCGGCACCGTAGACATCTCCAGCCTATGCTTCATTGTCCTGCTCAGAGCTGCTACAAGGGAGCTCCCATCAGCACAAAAAATGGTCCTGCAATAAAAATGGACTCAGCGGATCACGAAAAAACTTCAAGCTACGGTGGCTCAAAGCCAGCTGAAGCTTATCGAGCCAAGCAAGAAGAACTGCTTAGTCAGGGGAAGCTTAAAGAGGCTATGCAAATGGATATCGATGATATTAGGCGTCAGTTTGGTAATAAGTATGATGAGGGCATCAAGCAGATGCTTGAATACGCATCAAAACTGGATCCCAACGACTTTAAGAGGTAACAAATTATGCTCTTAAAGTTTATTTCAGTCGGCTGTGTTGGTCCTCTTCAATCAGGGATGAGCCGTGAAAAGGTGCGCGAGGTGTTGGGAGATGATTTTTCTGCTTTTAAAAAAACAGCGGATGATGGAAATGAAACGGAAGACTATAGTGTGCATCGAGTTCATGTCTATTATGATGCTGATGACCGCTTGGAAGGTGCCGAGTTTTTGAGAGGTAGTGAGTTTTATTTCAATAATATAAAGGTTGTAGGAGGGCGTTACTCTTTTTTGAGTGAGTTGTTGATTAAAGAAAATGTACGAATTGATGTTAGTGCATCCGGCTTCAAGATACGCGAACTTGGATTGAGTTTTTATGTTCCGGATATTGGTGATTACGAGGTTGATGCGTTGATTAAGTCAGTTTATGTTGATTTTAAGAGTTAGCAGTAGTTGACGTAAAGTTGCACTATAATAAAAGAATGTTGGGGGAGCACGATTATTTGATTTTGCGGGAAATGGGACAGATCCTGAGGAATCCCCACAAAACTTTCTTGCAGGTCAGTTAGATATCTTGAGTGGCCTGCATGAGTCGGGCAGTTTGGTAGTCGCCAGGCAAACCAATACCCGAGACTCATGCAGGTCGTACGATTCTTACACAAGGCATTTTTCCAAGCACTCCCCACTCCCCACTCCCCACTCTGCACCGCAAGCGCCTGAACGCTCTGATGAGCTGCGTCAGCGCTTTGCTGTACCGGCGCCGTCTGACGCTGACTGATCTGGGCAGATTTATGCCCAGCAGAGCTTACACCAAGCATTCGATCAAACGTTTGGATCGCGTGCTCGGTCACGTTCAGCTGCAACATGAACGTCCGCCGTTCTACTGGAAAATGCTCACTTCACTTCCAGAGCAACAGCATCAGGCAGAAACCGGTGCTCTCACTCTGGCGTCTCGGCCTCGAATACTTGAGATGCTCCACCATCGGATTGTCCTGCTCGAAATTGGCGGATATGGAGCTATCGCTGCGCGATGAAGTGCACCGGCAAGCTCAGAGACTGGAGTAGATTTGTGGGGATTCCTCAGGGGCTGACCTCAATTTTTCAAGTGAATATTTCCTCTTCTCTTCAGGTTTGGAGAGATATTAGAATGCTAAGGGATCAGGCCTGATATGCGTCCTGATGACTAGGAGAAAATAGGCGGGCAGTTGAAAGGGTTTGTGAGGGCGTTGAAAAGCTTTTCATTATTTCCGATTTTGATTTTTATAATCTAAATTTAATAAAGGGGCTCAGCTTGCAGCGTGAAAATACGGGAGGCGGTTGAAACTTACAAGTTTAGTCTGGAGATGCTTTATGCGTCTAAGTAGTCGGAGTTTGAAGTTGTTTTAGAGTTTACGGGGGTTCGTCGCTTAAGCGTTCCTGATGTGTGTGGAAGTTTTTACTTAAGCGAACTTGAAATGGAGGATGTCTCAGCTGATCAGCTTGAGGGCGTTAAATACAGTCTGAAAGCCTATGGAGGCACAGGGTTTGAAGTGCTCGCTCGGGGATTTTCAGTTGTAAGCTGCAAGTCGCGTCATTAACGCTGGGCCGAGTGGTGTTTACCTGAATGTTCTGCCATCGAAACACAGGGGGCGTCGGTCCATGAGCTGACTGCCGCCGCCTCCTTTTCCTACACCTCATTGCTTTGCCACGCTTTGACGACCCAATCCAACCACGACTAACTTTCGTGGCGTGCTGCGTTCATGCGGCTCACGCTATGCAGCAACCCTATCTCTCCACCACGTTCTTCCGTGGCACCGTTGCGACTAACAGCTAGCAAATGACTGTTAATCATTGGGTCCCTGGTTCGAGTCCAGGTCGTGGAGCCAGATAGGGAAAAGCCTGCAGCGATGCAGGCTTTTTTTTGCCTTGGATTTTTCCGGGGTGATCAAAGCGCACAGCGTGACCCGCATGAATGCATCTCAAATCCTACGATTCCGAGGTAAATATCATGAAAGTCACTGCGGTCGTTTCAACCAAAGGCGGGCCGGGTAAAACCACGGTTGGCGTCAATCTGGGCGCGTTCTGCGCCGATGCAGGGATCCGTACCCTGCTCATCGATCTGGATAATCAGCTGTCTCTGTCGTCGACATGAGGCCGAGCAAGGCGTGATTGCTGGCCTGATGCTCGACAATTCCACATGGGACCTCATCGCGGACGTCCTCTCTGCGGACGATTTCTTCAGACGTGATCACCGTCTGATTTACCAGGCAATCCATAAGTGGAACAGACTAAATGTCGTGGTAGTCTTCAAGTATGCCCCAATGCCAACGGACTGTTCTTATATGGGGTAGTCCGCAGCGTTGGTTTTTTCATAGGAGGTTTCGCATGTCCTGGAAGTCAAACCTTGTCGTGCTTGCGCTGTCTGCTGTTGCCATTTCGGCGGAGGCCCAATCCGATCGTGAAGTGGTCGAGGATATGGTTACTCGCTCGGCCAATATCTGCCCAGGTCACAGCACCGAGCGGACCACGCCCACGGTAAAGGCGGTGCCTGTAGGCGCGTTGCGGGTCATGCTTGACCGCGGTTTGGTCATGTGCCCCGACCGGCGCCTTGACGCCGACGCGCCGGCTGTGTTCTACGGTAGAGTGGGGGTCTTCGAATGGAACCCCGATGTGCAAGCAAGCTCGGAGGTGATCGTCAAGCAGATCGACGTCATGACCCGCAAGGACGAATTCCCATCGGACACCTTGGTTTGGGATACCAAGGGTATGCCACTTGAGCAGCACACTGTGCCCGCTTTCGAACCCAAGCCAGGGGCCGCTGTGCTGTACCAGATCCGGTAAATTTTGACTTGAATCGTCAGGTTCGCGCCGGTTAGCGACCGTTACTTTGATTAGCCATCCTTGTCTTTCCACAGTGAAGGACTTGCAATGGCCGATTTCTGATTGTCGCGAAGGGCTCAAGCCGACACTTAGCTGACGTTCACTGCGCGCACCGACTGACTCGGTGGTTGGCCTTCTCGCGTATGAATCGTTCCTAGGCAGTAGCATAGGAACGGTAAGCGTTCGGCCAAGTCATCGTCTTGATATTAGCGCTCGGGCTCCAATCGACTATCAGTGATATCCACGGCCTCGTCGCAGGACTATCAGGTCAGCTTATCAATCAATTTTTCAACGATCTCTTTGTCGGGTTTCTCGCGCTAATCGGGGTCTTGCGGATCGAATTTGAAACGGACGCCAATGAGGTCCACCGGGACTCCCACAAATTTGATGTCGTCCAAGTAAATGGGGATAACGTGTGTTTGCGCTGACGCCGAATTGACCCCATGGCCGATGCAACGTATGCGTCCGGGCAAGTCATCTGCTTGACCTGTCTGCTCGACATATTGACTAGCTCAAATCATGCAGGTCTCGCCCGAGAGGCTGACTCAAAGACCATTCAGAAAACTTTACCCTCAACCCTTGCCGTTCCGGTGTGCAGCACATAGGGCCAACCATATAGCGTTCCGCCTTTGGAAACGGTGCAAGCCTGAGCAATGGCCAGGTTATGCCGTCCATGGAGTATTGCAAGCGCAGCACTCCATCGGAAACGGTGACACGAAGCCAGAAATCGGTCGGGTCGCCAGAAAAGCAGCTGGGCGCCCAATCCGACGTGCCTTGTGTCAGCACGCTACTGATCATTGGCATTCCATCGTTAAATTCTATCCCTGCCTTGAGCCAGGTCTCCTCATTGAGCCTGACCATAATTCCCGCTTGATCATAAAGCTCGCGAAAATCGGCGTTAATTCTGACCTGAGCCGTAAAGCTTCCTAAGGTTGCAAACCCTAAGAAATGTCCGCTGTCGCGTATGAATCCGTAGTGCGTTTCACGCCAGAAGTCGGTGTGGGAGTCGGTAACCATCTCCAAGCTGCCGTCAGTAAAGGTCTGGTAAAGGCTCGGTTTGTTCAGCCAATTAGCAGTTCGCCAAACTGACGCTTCAATGTCCTGACTGACCTCTACAGTCTGCTTCCTATCCATCATGTTACCTCTACAATTTATTGGATGGATCTGCGTTGCAAACCAATTCTTTCTCTGCACTGGCTCGAAGGTCACCTACCGAGCATTGGTACAGATTCCAATCACAGGGAGCGTAGACGTTGCCATTCATTCCAGCAGTCCTCCGCTATGATGTCTGGATAACCGCGCTCTTCTTCCATTGCTAATGATCCGGCTAGAATTGGGGGGGGGGCACCTGTTACTGCCGATTGCCCAAGCGGAAGCTGCTTTAAGAAACGAATCGATGGTGCTGTTTTCCCAGCCACTTGCTCCAGCTCCGTGGGGGAGGATGGAATAGTCAACGTACGCTCCTGGGCAAATTCAGCACCAAGCGCTTCAATGAAGACTAAAAACGATTGTTCGTTGTGAACACGTTCCAACAATCCATCAAGGTCTCCACACATCAACATCATTACCTCAGGATGCGAACGTGACAGTGAGTATCGCATGCTGCCGTTTGACGATAGGGGAGTCAAACCCAGTCATATTGTCGCTTGGAAGCAGATCTTCATATGATGATCTTAGAACGCTCAGAATTACCCATTCGATTCAATAGCGACATGGAGCAGACCACAGTTTATGGATATCGAATTTCGCGGTAATGGCATGCGTGACAACCCGTCTATAGGTACATGCGATGAGTACGGCGTGAGCGGGATTACCAGCTTTCAAGATCTGACCGAAGCTCGTCGTAAGATTGCTGAGGCGCACCCAGGCTTTAAAACTCTGTTCTCGCTCGATGATCTGCACCAAGCCCGCTACACCTCGGGCCATGTGCGCAATAACCTAGGGATGGACGATGCATCGGAGCAGGACATCGCGGGCTTGCCTCCAGAGTGCTTCGAGCAGGGTGAATACATAGGCTATCCGACGACGAAAGCGGAGTTCGCGATCTGCCTTCGCAATTTCACACGGCTGGTTGCAGGCACGTCTTTTGAAGATGCTTGTGCTCATGGTTTGACGCTGGATGAGCAGGCCCTGCAGGAGTGGATCGGTTACCAGAACAACCCTATCTCTCTTCTAGAGCAGCCCCTTTCAGCTCTCCTGGTACCCGTTCAGCAGTCTTGCCAGGCACTCGCGGCTTTTCCGAATGGCTATTTCACTTCGGATCTGGATCCTGCGAAAAACTTTTCGGTTGCGCGTCATTTTTCAGAAGCGCATGGCTATGAGTTGATGGGCGTGGGTGCTTCTTACATCGGCTTCATTCGTGCTGAACCGCCTGATACATCCCTTGCTAACGTCGTAGCCAAAGACTTCTGTACGCTCTACAACACTAGCGATGAAAACCTACGGGCACTTGTTGCCAAAGTTGCGCAGGCGATCTCCGGTCGGACGCATCTTTGGCTGCGTTACGTGGAATGAGCTTCGTTCGTAGCAAAAGCCCGGCTGAGTAGATAGGGCAGCCTTGTAGGAGGGCAGTTGCTCTGCAAGTTTTGTTCGGCCCATTACGGTGGCGCTATTTAGTCGAGCCGCAAGATCTGACTGACTTACCTTTGTTGGCGAGCCGCTGTGCGCGGCCAGGCTGTCGTAAACCGAGCTCCCGCGTTCCGCCGTATCTCGGCCCTGCGGGCGTCCATCCTTCACGCCTTCGGCTGTGCCAGCCTGCGCGCTCCGCTTGCGTTGGTTACTCAGCGCGATATGGTCGATACGCCAAACTGCTCGTCATTTCCCCAATGGGGAAACCACATCTTGCCAGCCATCAATCAATTCCATATTTTGCGCAACGAGCTGGCAGGGCTTGCCAGTTGCCTTGCGACAATTGCTAAGTGCCTGCTTTCGTGCTGTCTTGAGTGAGCGCGCGCCGTAGTACCAATAAATGCTGCTACTTTCCTTAGACATTGCCATGGCTTTCTCGGTAACGCTTTGAAGATAAGCCTCAGCGCCCGCACGGTCTTCGGGGACCAGCTTCGAAAGCAGCGGCATTAATGCGCTGTCGTCCATGGCAGGAAACCGGTTGCTCCTGAGAAAATCTTCGATATGAGGCTTTAAAAGTGTATTGGCCTCTTGTTTGTAGAGCGAGTGCCCATCCTTACCGAATGGGGGTAGCGACGCCAGCTCAGCGTTACCTCCCCCCGAGCGATAACCCGCGATCATCCGACCTACAAGATCTGGGCTGAAAAACGGATCATTCTCGGCGTAAATCCAGAGCGTTGGCGTTGGGTTGTCTTTGCCGAATTTCGTGAGGTTTCGCACAAGATCAGTTTGATATAACGAGCAATTAGAGTCGGCGGAGCCCACATTTGTGTAGTGGTAAACGCCGCCAGAGATGTTAATTACCGCCGTCAATGGGTGACTTGGTTGAGCCGCGAGGTCTAGCATTGAAGCTCCGCCGATAGAGATACCAACACCTACTGCCAAGGATGGATCTACATCTGGACGCTCACGCACAGCCGCCAATGCGGCGCCAAGCTCTTTGCCATGCGCATCGAGAAATCGTGCCACGTTGGGATTGGTGCAAGTTCCCCCTTCATTCATGAAGCTTCCGGTCGAACGGCCATAGCCGGGCCATACAATAGATGCGGCAAGCCAGCCACGGTGCGCAAAGTCGTGGGCGATATGAGCAAGCCAATCGGCATGTGCGGCGGACGGAGATGTTGCCGCCGAGCCGTTAACAATCAGTGCGATGGGGAACTTTCCCTCCTTTACGGGACGGACGATTAATGCTTCGATTTTCTCAATATGGGAGTCGATCTGGATCGGCAATAAGAGCCGTTCTTCGCTTACCAGCGCATCTGCATGAGTTTGGCTTGCAAAAAGCATCAGACCAAACGTGATAGTCCTGAAGCGTAGTATTGATTGCATTTAGAACACTCGCTGATACGTTAGAAGCCAAGCTTAAACTGGTGCGACAATAGCTGATCTTAAGGTTCTGCCCAACACGCCTTGTGGTTAGCCCGGGATGTCTCATCGCGTATCACTCAATCCTGCATCGTTGGGAAATAGGTGATGTGGAATCAACCTGCTGACACGTGGGGACTTACGCAATTAGTTCTGGAGTTCGGAGGGTGTGTTTCCGGAACTCTTAAGTTGTGTCTGCGTATATTCCGATTAGCAGCTAATCCAACAGGAATTCGTTCTGTTGAGTCATTTGCAAAGCAGTCTTCTCCAAACGCAGTAAAAACTCTTTCCGGGGCTGTCCTCCGCCATATCCGGCGAGTGCACCGTTTGTCGCTATGACACGGTGGCAGGGCACGACAATAGATAAGCGATTGTGTCCATTTGCATTGCCCACTGCTTGGCTTGCACCTGGCTTACCGATGCCCCTAGCGATGGCACCGTAGGTTGAAATGGTTCCATAGTCGATTTTTAGAAGCTCTGCCCACACAAGCCTGTCAAAAGAGCTGCCTGGCATATGGAGCGGTACTGAAAAACTTTTTAGCTTTCCATCAAAATAAAGTTTTAGTTGAACTTCGATCTGCTTGATGTAGAGGTGCTCGCCAGGCGCAATTGAATACCCATGACGCCCACGCAGTTCGTTTAATTCAGCGGTTAGGGCCGGGCGGTCAAGAAATTCGAGGAGTACCAAACCTCGTTCCTCTGCCATGGCAATCATTGGGCCCAACGGTGTAGTCAGATGACGATAAAGCAGGAGCGACGTTTCAGCTGCCTTACCGGGTGGCATTTGAAATGTTTTTTTGAAAGCATCTCTAAAACCACTCAATGACTCGTATCCTAAGTCAAATGCTGTGTTATCCAGCGTTTCGCCCGCAGAAATCCGGCCTAGGGCGACACCGAGCCTTCTAGAACGCATCCATGCATGAAAAGTCATGCCAAAATTTTGTTTGAACCACCTGCGTAAGCGTAACGGATCGATACCATGCGTAGTTAGTTCAGCATCACTCCAGCGAGCGTCAGGTGATGCAGAGACAGAGGCCAGTAGCCCCTTGACCCAACCTGGCGCGGAAGCCGCGAGATTCAATGGCTTGCATCGCAAGCAAGGCCGATAACCTGCTGCCATCGCTTCGTTGGCCTGTGAAAAAAACTCTACATTCTCGGGCTTTGGCTTACGTGCACCACATGTAGGGCGGCAAAAAATACCTGTAGTTTTGACAGCAGTGAAAAAAACGCCCTCGTAGGCGGTGTCGCTGCATAGCATCGCATTCACCATCTCGCTTCTGGGCGGAAGAGCGTGATTGTAAGATCTCATAGACCGTAGCCTCGTCCTCGAATGGGTGTGAAAATCGCTCTCGAGGTGCGGGAAACAGCGGCGATTTTCATGCGAATCACAGATTAGTAGGTCGACGATTACTTTTCGCTTAGGTGTTTTTTTGCTGCCATGAGGCTATTCAGGTCGCCGTAGGTATATGCGTCCAATGGATACTCAAAAAGCTTTCCCGTTCGCAAGAAGCTCTTGGCGAGAGCCTTGTTGGCGCCACATAAGAATTCAGCAATGCTGGAACCAGCGCTTAGCCGTTTGACGCCTAGACTCGCCAATTCATCCAAGCCGGGTAGGCCGTTCCAGGAAAGCAGGTTGACGGGTAGCCGCGTTGCCTCGCATAGTGTAGCAATGTCGTTTTGCTCAACCATTCCGGCTGCAAAAATGCCGTCTGCACCTGCTTGCTCGAACAGCGATGCACGGAAGAGGGTCTCTGCCAATTGTCGCGCTGGCTCTACCAAACACCTCAGATAAACGTCAGTTCGTACGTTCACGAACAGATCGATTCCATGCTTGCTTGCTACCTTCTTTGCCACTTCGATTTTTCGCAAAATCAGATCGGTGCCGCCTGCTCCGTCCTCAATGTTGATTCCAACGGCTCCAGCCCTAACTACGCAATCAATAACTTTAGCAACCGACTCAAGGTCGTCGGAATAGCCCCCTTCGACATCGACCGTGAGGGGGACTGTAAGCACTCGAACCATTGACTCAACTGTAGTAGTCAGCAGTTTTAGGGGAAGTTGATTGCCATCTTGGTATCCATGCGCCCAAGCAACGGCGGCGCTGCTGGTCGCGACTGCCTTACTCCCTACGCTCTCGACAATACGTGCGGTGCCAGCATCGCTCACGTTGGCGAGTACCAACAAATTATCTTGGTGAAGGTTGCGGAAAACCGCACTTAGTGGCGTCATTCAGTGGTACCCCGGTGAGAGAAGACAGATGCAGATCGCACTATCGTAAGCGGACTACACCGACGTCTCCACCGAGAAATCGACAGTGATTTAAGAGCTAGCGAATATAGTTTTTGCGGGCTAGTGAGGGGTGAATACCTACGCAAAAGTCTGCTGAAAGACGTTGCCGTACACATCCAGTCATCGCAGGGATCGGGTAGATGACTTCCCCGGACGCTTGCGGTCCTTTTGCCTACGCGAAGTGTTTGATCAATGATCCACGTACGGGCCGACCCTCTGCACAACCAGGTCAGTTGGCTCGTCTACATCGTCGAAACTATGCGAATCAGGACAGCAGACTCTCGTTAGATCGTTCGGGGCGCGCACCCGAACGATGAGCGGGATGCCGCCTTCTCACTTCTTAAGTGAAGGCGGCAGGTGAGGGTAAGAGTCCTTGGGGTCAGTCATATTTGCGATGAACATCAGTGCTGGTGGGGAGTGTCCGTAGGATCAACGATTTGAAAAATCTTGCCCTGGTTCCATGCATCTGCGCCTGGCGCAACGACGGGCGTCGGTATGTCCGCTCGAGCTTTCTTCTTCTGCGCGCTATCTAACCCGAATCGACGATCCCGATCTGCAACCATCTGTGGATCCGCTTGCCCGTCTGCTGTAAAGCCCATCATGAGCTGAGGAACGCCAAGGGGCAGGTCTTTATTGAGGTCGGTATGCCAGGTGTGCCACGTCTTGCCGTAGGTATGGACGAGTTTTTCCATCAATGCATGCTCGGCTACCTCAGGGATCCCAGGCGCTACGAGCTGACCTGATTTCACTTCGTGAACATGACTGTGCCAAAGCGCTTGTTCGGCTTTGGGAAGACCTGCGAACAATTGTTCGCTGATGATGTACTCGACCCCCATCAGCTTGGCGTCCTTACGATTGCCATCGTAGATCACGCACTGGATAACTTCCTCGTTGAGAATCGCGCAGTAGTGGTGCGCCTCCATCTGGGCGTTCATGTGGCCGTTGTAAAAATGGAAGCCATCCAGATACGCATTCAACGCGTCTATCGGCGGACGTGATTGAAGTAGTGCAGCACCGGCATCAAGGGACTGCGTGGCGGGCGATTTGGTATCTCCAGGCGCGATTACATTAGAGGGCGAATTGTTACCCGTACATGCGACGAGAATGGGCGCTAACAACGCCATGCTCATCGTGTTGACCCTATAGGCTTTGCGCAATCCACTCATTCGAGAGTCCCTTCAGTCGATTTAATTTAATGCGTGCCTTGTCGCTTAGATAGCTTTTCAGCACCCCATGCAGTGGCAGCGATATGGATATCTGCCAAGCAAAGAAAGTTTTTATCTGCGGGGAAATTGCCGACGACAGGTGCTATTTCAGTCATTTCCGTGCGCCTTATGCCGCCGGTCGCGACGGATAAAATCATAATCAAATGATCGTGCCGAGTAGTCCTTCAGATAATCGTGGGCGTCGCCTTGGTTGAGTTGCCGAATGAGTATCGATTGCCTGTTGCCCATTAGTGTCCTACTGATCGTTATAGACCCTAAGGAATGATGAGGAGATCGTGATAGAGATCGAATCAAACACCGTAACGTTTGTTCCCCCCAGAGTTCATGCAATTCCCACCACCCCTTGGCTCTATGCAGACATATCTAGCCTGACGGAATGGTTCCACTTTGGAGACTACGTAGTAGTTGGTCTCTGCGTGGAGGCTTTGGACGATACCCGACCCCTCGGCAAGATATGTGAACTTTAGTCATACGCGAATTTCCATTGCTTGAGAGTGAAGCCACCTAGCTATCAGCCCGGTGATCGGCTGTCTCAACCTCAAGCCAGGAAGTTTAACGTGAAGACCTTGACCCCCAAGACCTCCCTTCGCCGCGCCGTCACCGGCCCGATGCTGTTTCTATTTATTCTCGGCGATGTTCTCGGGGCGGGCGTTTATGCCCTTGCCGGGACAATTGCGGGAGAGGTAGGTGGCGCAATATGGGTGCCCCTGCTACTCGCTCTGTTTTTCGCGATGCTTACTGCCGGTTCCTACGCAGAGCTGGTGACAAAATACCCTCACGCGGGCGCCGCTTCGGTTTTCGCTGAGAAAGCGTTCGGGTCACCACTCATTTCTTTTCTCGTGGGCTTTTGCATGCTTTCTGCTGCTGTCACAAGCGCGGCAGGTTTGTCCTTGGCGTTTGCGGGCGATTACCTAGCGGCGTTCATCCAGGTACCACCTCACATTGCGGCGCTGCTGTTCCTTGTCGTTATCGCGCTCCTGAATGCAAGGGGGATTAAAGAGTCCCTTGGAGCCAACCTAGTGATGACAGTTATTGAGCTGTCAGGCCTTCTCTTGGTCGTTGTCGCCGCAGCGTGGTATTTCCGCACAGGCGAGGCAGATTTGGGTCGCAGCCTGGAGTTCAAGCCAGGGGTCAGCCCGATGTTAGCCGTTTTGGGGGCGGCATTGATCGCCTTCTATTCGTTTGTAGGATTCGAAACATCCGCCAATCTAGCGGAAGAAATTCGAGACGTTAGAAACGTTTACCCGCGCGCGTTATTTGCCGCATTGGTAACCGCCGGAGTCGTCTACATGGCTGTCGGAGTCGCCGCATCTTCCGTACTGCCCATGGAAAAGCTGGTGGCAACCTCGGCTCCCCTTCTTGAAGTGGTTCGGGCGTCAGGTTTAAACATTCCGCCTCGCGTCTTCGCCTTCATTGCATTGATCGCGGTGGCCAATGGTGCGCTCCTTACGATGATCATGGCCAGCCGTCTAACTTACGGCATGGCCTGCCTTGGGCTCTTGCCAAAGGCGCTGAGCAGAGTGCTGCCTCAGAGACGCACCCCGTGGATAGCAATCATCGCTACCACCCTCGTAGCTATTGGACTCACGCTGACGGGAACTCTAGCTACATTGGCTGAAACCGTCGTCCTGCTCCTGCTGTTCGTATTTCTCTGCACTAATTTGTCCGTGTTAATCCTGCGCCGCGACGAGGTTGCGGAAGATCACTTTCGGGTGCCTACGTGGGTTCCGGTAATTGCTATCGTCTCGTGCTTGGTACTGCTCAGTCAGCAAAGTTTGGAAACATGGATGCGGGGAGGGGCCTTGATCCTCGTAGGCATGCTGCTTTTCGCGTGTTCAAGAGTCGCGCTACCCGCGCCAGTGGAGCCTGGTTAGTCTTGTAAGCGCTTCGCCTGTCTATCGCAGCGTTAACTTGTCGAAGTTGTACGAGTGTCAGGGCGCGCGGTTGTATTGGGAGCATCCAATGCCCCGGATGCTTGATTGTGAGCGACACTGGAGCACCATCCGATCAATCGTCTGGCATGCCTGCACGCAGGAACTTCAACGTCGCCGCCGAGCGGGGGAGCACATCAATTCAAGCCGCGTGCCTGCATATGGCTCACGGACGGGAAGCTACCTCGTCTAGGTGCTGCAGCAGTGCCAGAGGATCCTCGTAGACTCGGAGTGCACCTGCACGTTCAAGCTCTCCTGTGTCGTAACCACCTGAAAGCAGCCCTATACCGGTGGCCTTACAGCGGCGTGCGGCAAGCATGTCCCAGATGGCGTCGCCTATCACCAAGCATTCTTCGATGGGTACATCGAGTTTGGATGCAGCGGCGAGAAAAAGGTCTGGATCGGGCTTGCCATATTTAACGTCATCACGGGTGATGAGATTGACCTCTGCTATATCCAAGCCTAATGCCTTCAGATTTATCGCTGCAGTATCCATCCCACCGCTGGTAGCAATACACCACTTGAACTGATCGCGGTTCAAAGTATCGAGAAGCTCGACAGCGCCAGGGAGCGCGCTTATCTGGCCCTGCAGATCTTTGTAGGCTTTATCATGTTTATCGCTCAGCCTTTTAGCTTGGTCTGGTTTGATTTCCAGTCCTGTTTCACGCGCTAACGTCTTGAGCATCAGCCCACCGCTCATACCGATTTTTCTGTGAATTCGCCACATGGCCAACGGTATGCCTTCTGAATCGAGCGCGGTTTTCCACGCAAAGACGTTCTGGTAAACGCTATCAGTCAACGTGCCATCCAGATCGAATACAAATGAGGTTTGCTGGCGCATGCGTGGCACCTCCCTAAATTAAAACTCAAGCAATAAGTGTCGTATTTTCGAATGTTGGACGCACCGAAAATCAAAGGGACTAGCTTTTATCCTTGAGTCTTTCCAAGTCGGATGGGCCGGGTTCTACACGCGGTTCATCGCCAAGTAATTCATCTTCCCTAACGACTCGTTCGTCATCGGTTAAACCTGTATCTGCCAGGTCTGAGCCGAAAGCCGAGTCCTTCGCGCCTTTACGTTTAACTGATGGAACGAAGCTTTTTTCAGGCATGAGGTCTCTCCTTGCGTTTCGAAATTTAAAGCGCTCAGTTTTTCGAAAGCATGTGCCCTGACTCGTTCAGTCTTTCGCGAATCATTGGGACGTGGAGACGCAAACTGCCGCAGGGAAACCCACAGCCTCATCTCCATGATCGCGGCCTTGCGCGTTCCCCGGCCTGACCAAGTGGTTTTGGTTTATGTACAAAAAAGGGCCCAGCTGTAGTCTTAGGATGATCGTATGGGTATGAATTTTAAGCACTAGGCTTAATTTCAATTCAAATCAGTTATTTAGTCTAAGAGTGCCAGATAGGGAAAAGCCTGCAGCGATGCAGGCTGTTTTTGCTTGGGATTTGACCATAGGCATCAAACGTTGGGCGCAAGTGCCCGCTCTCCCTTCAGCTTCCTCCACAATGTCCTCATCGTCGCGTTCTGATTGGCAATCGCGCAATATGAGCGCCTCTCCAACCGGATCGGCGCTGGCGGATGATGGCGGCGATCTACGGCGACTCCAGCGCGTTTCTTGCTCGCCGGTGCGTCAGCCTGTTTGAAATGATCGCAGCGCCGGATAAAATTTTTTTTGTGGCCGTGCTTGAAATTTCCCCCCCTGAACCTACTTAGGTTTTACGCGATGCCGAATACGGGTCGCGTCTCAAATCACTTGGAGAAAACTCAGGAGATTTTGCAATGGCTACTACTCTTTCGTTGGCCCCACTGTTCCGTCATTCCGTCGGTTTTGACCGTTTCAACGACCTTTTTGAATCGGCGCTTCGCAGCGAGGCCGGTACCACCTACCCACCTCACAACGTCGAAAAGCACGGTGAAGATCACTACCGGATCGTCATCGCGGCCGCAGGCCTGGTGGAGGATGACCTGGAGATCCAGGTGGAAAAAGGCGTGTTGACCGTCGCCGGTGGCAAGCGCGAACACAACGAGGGCATCACCTACCTGCACCAAGGCATCGCCCAGCGCGCGTTCCGTTTGTCGTTCCGCCTGGTCGACCACATTGAAGTGCAGGGCGCGCAACTCGCCAACGGGTTGCTGAGCATCGACCTGCTCAGGGTGGTTCCGGAGGAAGCCAAGCCTAAGCGCATTGCGATTGGCGGTGCTGCCAAGGCTGAGGTGAAATCCATCAGCGAGCAGTAAGGCTGGAATGAATAAAGGCGCTCTCCGGAGCGCCTTTATTCGTAGCGTTCACATTACAGCGAGGGAACATTTCTCCCACTCGACTCATGCCCAGCCCGCACCTCACGCCCCTCCCACTTGGCAATCACCAACGGCGCCAACGCATTGCCCAGCACATTCAGTGCGGTGGTCGGCATCTCCATCAAGCGATACACCCCGGCGATAAACGCGATGCCTTCCAACGGCAGACCGGCGCTGGCGAGGGTGGCCGAGAGAATCACGAACATGAACCCCGGCACCCCGGCCGCCCCTTTGGAAGTGAGCACCATGGTCACCACCAGCAAGGCCTGATCGCCCAGGCTCAAATCAATGCCGTACAACTGCGCGACGAACAGGGTGCCGATGCCGAGGAACAGTGAGGCGCCGTCGAGGTTGAACGAGTAACCCACCGGCACCACAAAGCTCACCAGCGAAGGGGGTACGCCGTAGGTCTCGAGTTTTTTCATCAGTTGCGGCATCACCGCCGCCGAGCTGGCGGTGGAGAAGGCCAGCACCAGTTCATCCTTGATATGGCGCATCAGTGCGAACAGGTTGATCCCGCATACACGCGCCACCAGGTTGAGCACCACCAGCACAAAGAAGGCGATGGCCACATAGCTGACCATGATCAGCTTGGCCAGCGGCAGCAACGAGCTGAAGCCGAAGTTGGCCACGGTCACGGCGATCATGCCGAACACGCCGATGGGCGAGTAGGCCATGATCATCGAAGTGACCTTGAACATCGCGTCGCTGACGCCACGCAACAGCGCGATGACCGGGTCTTTGCGCTCGGCGGGCAAGCGCGCCACGCCCAGGCCGAACATCACCGCAAAAAACAGCACCGACAACAGGCTGCCCTGGGCCATGGCGTTGACCACGTTGTCGGGGATGATGCCGACGATGATCTGCCCCAGGCTATGACCGGCGCCGGTACTGGTGGGCAGGGTGATATTCGCCGCGTGCAGGCTGGACAGTTCAGTGCCGGCGCCGGGCTTGAGCAGGTTGCCCATGACCAGGCCGATGATGATCGCCAGGGTGGTGATGCAGAAAAAATAGCTCAGGGATTTGACCCCGATACGGCCCAGGGATTTTCCGTCACCGTGCCCGGCAATGCCCACCACCATGCAGGAAAACACGATGGGCACTACGATCATTTTCATCAGCTTGATAAAGATGTCGCCCGCCGGTTGCAGGACATTGTCCACCAGCCACGGCCGGGATTCGGGAAAGCGGTGCAGCAGGGCACCAATGGCGATACCGGCGAGCAAGCCGATCATGATTTGCCAGACCAGCGCGATACGGGGCGTGTGCATGGGAGTGCCTCATTTGAGATCAATGATTTTTAAGTTGTTGTTCTAGGCAGTCAAAAGGCGGCCGTCCGCTGGTCGCCGGGTGTTACGGGTGGCCGTCAGCGCAGGTCGTGGCATGCGTCTTTGAGGCGACGGCACCCTTCTTCGATCACGTCCAGGGAGCTTGCGAAGGACAGCCGCACATACGGCGACATGCCGTAGGCCGCGCCACTGACGGTGGCCAGGCCGTAGTCGCGCAGCAGGTAGTCCACCAGTTGCGTGTCGCTGTCGAGGCGATCACCTTGGGGGGTGAGCTTGCCCATCAGACCGCTGACGTTGGCGAACACATAGAACGCGCCATCGGGCGGGATGATGCTCAGGTCGGGAATACCCGCCAGTCGCTCCAGCATCAGTGCGCGGCGCTGCCGGTATTCCCCGCGCATCGCGGCGATAGGTGCCTGATCACCCGCAAACGCGGCCACCGCTGCCGCCTGGCTCAACGAGCTGGGGCAGGTGGTGGTCTGTGACAGCAACTTGGCGATGGCCGCGATCAACCACGCCGGCCCGGCACCAAAGCCCAGGCGCCAACCGGTCA
The DNA here is from genome assembly GCF_012030485.1 of Pseudomonas sp. B14(2022). Classification (NCBI taxonomy): domain Bacteria; kingdom Pseudomonadati; phylum Pseudomonadota; class Gammaproteobacteria; order Pseudomonadales; family Pseudomonadaceae; genus Pseudomonas; species Pseudomonas sp. B14(2022). The sequence continues at coordinate 19,637 of NZ_JAAUVM010000017.1, read as the reverse complement.
TCGCATAGCCCTTGGACGCGCCGTTGACGATCAGCGTGCGCGGCTTGAGGTCGGGCGCCAGGCGTGTCAGCGGCACATGCCGGGCGTCGCCGTAGACGAAGTGTTCGTAGATCTCGTCGGCCATCACCAGCACATGGGGATGACGACGCAACACCTGCGCCAGGGCCAACAGCTCGGCTTCGCTGTACACCGCGCCGCTGGGGTTGTTCGGGCTGTTGAGGATCACCCATTTGGTGCGTGGGGTGATCGCTTCTTCGAGCGCGGCGGGCGACAGCTTGAAACCCAGGGTTTCATCGCCGGGAATGATCACCGGTGTGGCATCGTTAAGCCGCGCGATGTCCGGGTACGAGACCCAATACGGCGTGTGCACGATGACTTCATCGCCGCGATTCAAGGTGGCGGCCAACGCGTGATAAATGATGTGCTTGCCACCGCAACCGGCAACCACCTCATCCAGGCCGTACACCAGATCATTGTCGCGCTGCAGTTTCAGGCAGATGGCCTGGCGCAGCGCGAGGGTGCCGGTGGTGGCGGTGTAATGGGTATCACCGCTGTGCATCGCCAGGCTGGCGGCTTCAAGAATATGCGCCGGAGTGTCGAAGTCCGGCTCGCCCACGGTGAAGTTGACGATGTCGCGGCCCTGGGCGCGCAACTCGGTGACCAAGGCGTTGGCGGCGATGCTGGGGGAGGGCGCGATGCCCAGGACACGGTCCGACAAAAATGCAGTGCTCATCTCGGACTCCTTCACACCAGGCCGGCATTGTTGAGGGCCTTGTCGATCCAGCTCTGGCGCACCGCACCGCTGGCGATCTCTGCCTTGACCGCTTCTTCATGCTCGGCATGTTGCGCGGCGCGGCGCAGCACTTCGGTGGCGTCGGCCTGGGAGAACGCGACCAGGCCGTCTTCATCACCCACCAGCAGGTCGCCGGGGTTGATCACCATGCCGCCGATGGACACCGGCACGTTCACTTCGCCGGGGCCGGTTTTGTACGGGCCCGTGTGCACCACGGCGCGGGCGTAGCAAGGGGTATCCTCAAAGCTGGCGACATCGCGAATCGCGCCGTCGATCACAAACCCCACGCAACCACGCTGTTGGGCGTAGAGCTTGACCAGCTCACCGATCACCGCGTTATTGGTGTCGCCCTGGCCGTCCACCACCAGCACATGGCCGGGTTGCAGCATGCTCATGGCCTTGTAGATCAGCAGGTTGTCGCCGGGGCGGGTCTTGACCGTGATCGCCGTGCCCACCAGCTTGCCGCTGCGGTTGTAGCGCGTCAGGCCACGGGCGCCGATATGGCGGCCGAGGTTGTCGCTGATATGCGGCGTGACCACCTGAGCAAACGCCTCGACCAGTTCGGCGGGGGCCATGGGCGCGTTGGGAAGGATGCGTGAACCGGGCAAGGACATGGCAAATCTCCAGAATTGTTAGATAGCGATGGGCTATGGCCGGATCTTAGGAGTGATGAACGAAGAGTTTTAGCGATATTTTATGATGTGATAGCATCGCTTTTTCTCATGAATTGGCCGCCATGATCACCTTCAAGCAAATCGAAGCGCTGTACTGGATTGCCGAACTCGGCAGCTTTGAAGCGGCGGCGAACAAGCTGAACATGTCTCAGTCGGCCATCTCCAAGCGCATCCAGGAGTTGGAAGACACCTTCGACGTCGAGATTTTCGACCGCAGCAAGCGCAACGCCCGGCTGACGGAGAAGGGCGGTGAGCTGCTCGACTACGCCCGCGACCTGCTCAACAGCCGCGACCAACTGCTCGAACGGGTCAGCGCCCGCGAAGTGCTGGTGCGCCGTTTTCGCCTCGGCGTCACCGAACTCACCGCATTGACCTGGCTGCCGGCGCTGGTGGAAGCGTTGCGTCAGGCCTACCCCAAGGTGCAGATCGAACCGTCAGTGGAACTGAGCAGCGAACTGTTTCGCAAGCTGGAAAGCGATCAACTCGACCTGGTGATTGTGCCGGACGTCTACAGCGACCCGCGCTTCCACAGCACTGCGCTGCAAAGCGTGGAAAACGCCTGGATCTGCGCGCCGGGCCTGATCCCCCAACCCGACCCCGTAAGCCTGGAAGTGCTGGCCGATTACACCGTCCTGACCCAGGGTTCGCAGTCGGGCACCGGCTTGATCTACGAGCGTTGGCTGGCCGCGCACAACGTGCAGATGCCGCGCACGCTCACCAGCCATAACCTGCTGGTGCAGGTGGGGTTGGCGCTGTCGGGGATCGGCGTGAGCTATCTGCCCAAGGCGTGTTTGTCGCACCTGATCGAGCACGGCGCATTACGCGCGTTGGTCACGCAGCCGGAGTTGCCGAGTATCCAGTACGTGGCATTGCACCGGGTGGACCGCCAATTCGGCTTGAACCAGGACGTGGCGCGGCTGGCGCAGGCCTGCTGTGATTTTTCGCGGTTGTTGTTTTAGAGCAAGTGTGGCGCGATGCTAGTGTATCGGTGCGGTTGAACACCCTTTAAAGAGGCTCACAGGTATGGCATTCACCACCCTGATACTGGATGCTCCCGGCCCGCCGTTGCTATTCGAGGAAGTCGACCGATTCCTTGAGTTGGGCCTGGTCGTCACCCTGAATCTCTACTATTTCACCGATAAACACAGTATCCGCGAGCACTATGGCGAGCGCATCCGGTACACCGAGATCAATGGCCACGACAGGCAAGCTTTTATCGACGCCGTGACTCAGGCCGGGGGGTATAGCGTGTTCAAGACGCGCCTGAATATTCCCATTGAGAGCGAACTGATTCGCGCCGCGGCATCATCGGCCCTGCCAACGCCGCTGTGCGCCATCGCCCAAGCGGGTACAGGCGTTAACCATATCGACCGGCAAGAGGCTGAGCGGTGTGGCGTGAGCGTACTGAGCACGCCGGGCTCCAACGCGGCGGCGGTCGCTGAATACGTCGTCGCCCAGGCGTTGTTTTTATCCAGGGACCTGGACCACTACAACGCCGAAACGCACCGCGGCCGCTGGTCCAAGGGCACCTTGGCGCCCGGCCCCGAATTCGGCGAACTCACGCTGGGGGTGGTGGGCACCGGCAGTATTGCCCAAGCCGTCGCACGCAAAGCGGGATCGCTCGGTATCAAGGTCATCGCCAGCGGTTCAGAGCGTTTTACGCAGCAGGTCGCGCACAGCCTTGGGCTTGAGCGGCGGCAAAACCTCGAGCAATTGCTGGGGGAGGCCGACGTGGTTTCTATTCACGTACCGCTGACACCGCTCACCCAAGGCCTGTTCGGCCTTGCCCAGTTCAGGCAGATGCGTCAAGGCTCGATACTGATCAATACCGCTCGCGGCGGCATCGTCGACGAAGCCCAGTTGGCAAGCTTCATGACCGCGTTTCCCGGGCATATAAAAGCGGTTGCCATCGATACCTTTGTCCACGAAAAAGACCGTTTTGACTCGCCACTGGCAGGCATCGGCAATGCCCAACTGACACCGCATATCGCAGGCAACACGACGACGGCGATCCGTAAGGCTTCACGGCAGATTGTCGACAAGATCCACGCGCTCAGCCTGGCTGCGGACGCACGTTAACCCGCAGGATTCGAGCAGGCCCCTTTGATAAGAGCAAGCTCCCTCGCCACAGGCGGCGTGGTGGACGCAGCTATGTCCCAAGTCATCATGAGCTGGCTGATCGCGGCGTCGAGGGTGGCATGGGGCACGTTGTCCCGCGCCAATATCGACACCCCCTGCAAAAAACTGTCAAACACACTCGCCATCACGGCGGGCTGGGTCTGCTGCGGCAACTGGCCCAACCGAACCGCGCGCTCCACGCACGCCACAATTCCCGCCCGCGTGCGCAGGCGCGACTGGGTCAACCCGTCGGCCACCCGCGCGTTTTCCGGGCTGGGCGCACTCATCACGCCCAGCGCGACCATGCAGCCCTTGGGGTGGCCGTCTTCGCACTGCATGCGCGCCGATTGGCGCAGCGCAGTTTCGACGGCCTGGCGCGGGGGCAGGGTTTCGTCCCACAGGCATTCGGTGACCTGGGCGTAGGTCGCCAGGTAGCGCTTTACGCACTCGTCGAACAACGCCTCCTTGGAACCGAACGCCGCGTAGAAACTCGGCGCGGAGATCCCGCCACCCAAACCCGCCTTGAGCTGGGCCAGGGAGGTGGCGTCGTAGCCATGCTGCCAGAACAGGTGCATGGCCTGTTCCACGGCGTGTTCGCGGTCGAAGGTGCGGGGGCGGCCCATTTGTGCCATGTCAGGTCTCCGGTGGGAAAACGAGATAAATACTAGTCGATACATAAGTCGTTGACAACGCGCACCGATCGCCCGCAACATTTATATCGATCAGTACCTAAGTCTCGCCCAAGGAGTTTACCGTGACCCCCTCACTCACTTTATCGGCCGCATCCGAGCGCCTGCCCATCGGCGCGTTGCTCGCCCTGGCGATGACCGGCTTCATCTGCATCGTCACCGAAACCCTGCCCGCCGGCCTGTTGCCCTTGATCAGCGACGGCCTGAGGATTTCCCCGTCGATGGCCGGGCAGATGGTCACTGCCTACGCACTGGGCTCAGTGCTGGCGGTGATTCCCATGACCATCGCCACTCGCGGCTGGCGCCGGCGCAATGTGCTGCTGCTGACCATCGTCGGTTTCCTTCTGTTCAACTCCATCACCGCGTTGTCGTCCCACTATGGCGTGACCCTGGTGGCGCGCTTCTTTGCCGGGGTGGCGGCGGGGTTGGCCTGGAGCCTGCTGGCCGGTTACGCGCGGCGCATGGTTGCGCCCCATCAACAGGGCAAGGCACTGGCGCTGGCGATGGTCGGCACGCCGATTGCGCTGTCGTTGGGGGTGCCGTTGGGCACCTGGCTCGGTGGCCTGGTGGGCTGGCGTACCACGTTCGGCCTGATGTCCGCCGTGAGCCTGGTGCTGATCGCCTGGGTGCTGGTGAAAGTCCCTGACTACGCGCCGCAGCCCGCCCATCAACGCCTGTCGCTGCGCAAGGTGCTGACCACGCCGGGCGTGCGCCCTGTGCTGGCGGTGGTGATCAGTTGGATGCTGGCCCACAACATTCTGTACACCTACATTGCCCCGTTCGTGGCGCCGGCCGGTTTGGCCGAGCGTGTGGACCTGGTGTTGCTGGTCTTCGGGATCGCTGCGTTGGCGGGGATTTGGCTCACGGCCAGACTGGTCGAACCGTTATTGCGCAACACCGTGCTGGTGAGCCTGGCGACGTTTGCGGCGGTAAGCGTGCTATTCGGCGTGCTGGGGAATGTGCCACTGGTGATCTACCTCGGCGTGGCGGTCTGGGGCCTGAGCTTCGGCGGCGCCGCGACCTTGCTGCAAACCGCCCTGGCGGATGCGGCGGGGGACGGCGCGGATGTGGCGCTGTCGCTGAACGTGGTGGCATGGAACAGCGCGATAGCCGGCAGCGGCGTCGCAGGCGGCGTGTTGCTGGACCGCTGGGGCGTGGCGGCGTTTCCCTGGGCAATGCTGGGGTTGATCGCGGTGGCGCTGGTGATTGCCTGGGCGGCGCGTGGCCATGGCTTCCGACCAGGTCGGCGCACGACGCAGGCGGCAGTGGGCCATTAAAACGTCGGGCTGGCACGATAGGGTGTACGATCAGTGTCAACTCATCGGATATAAGCCCGTCATGTCCACGCTAAGCGAAGAGAGCCGCCAGATCGTAGCTTCTCTGGCGCACCGTGTTGGCCCTACCGCTGACCCTGCAAGCATCGCTGAGGCGATTGTTTCGATCCTGCAGGATATCGACGCAGTACTCACGCCCATTATCGGGCAGCAAGGTGCTGTGGCGCTGCTGCGTCGCAGCCTGCGCTTGAGCGTCCAGACCCATTCGCGCCTGTCCGCCACCTACGACCGCGTGCAGGCGGCGCCCGACCTGAGCGATCTCAAAGCCCTATTGATCGAGCAGACTGAAGCCGATGCGCTGTTCTTCGGTGAAGTACTGCTGACCACTTTCTACACGTTGCTGACCACGCTGATCGGGCCTTCGCTGACCGCCCGTTTGCTGCGCGACGTGTGGGAGCCCTCCTCGAGCGACACCCCTTCCCAGGAACAATCGCCATGAGCACCAAAGTAACTATCAACCGCCTGGCCACCGGCGTGCCAGGACTGGACGAGGTGCTGGGCGGAGGATTGCCGGAGTTTTCGTTCAACCTGATCGCGGGCCCGCCTGGCTGCGGCAAGACCACGCTGGCGCATCAAATGATGTTTGCCCTTGCGACGCCGGAGCGGCCGGCGCTGTTTTTCACCGTACTGGGCGAGCCGCCGCTGAAGATGCTGCGTTATCAGCAGCAGTTCGATTTTTTCGACAGCGAGGCGATCAACCAGTCGATCCGCTATATCAACCTGGCCGACGACACACTGGCCGGCAACCTGGACGAAGTGCTGCGGCGCATTGTCAGCGAGGTGGAGGCGCATTCGCCGTCGCTGGTGTTTGTCGACTCCTTCCGCTCGGTGGTGCTGGCCAGCCAGACGCAGCACAATCCCAACAACAACTTGCCGCAGTTCGTCCAGCAACTGGGCATGTTGATGACGACGTGGCAGGCGACGACCTTCCTGATCGGTGAGTACTTCACCGAAACCGACACCAACCCTATCTTCACCGTGGCCGATGGCTTGATCTGGCTGCGCCAGAGCGTCGAGCGCAATTCGATGGTGCGCAAGATGGAAATCATGAAGATGCGCGGTCAGCCGACATTGCCGGGGCTGCACACCTTTCGTATCGCCAGCTCGGGCATCAAGGTGTTCGCGCCTGCCGCGTTCAATCCGGTCGAGGCGCCGATGGCGCGGCCTATCCAACGCCTGAAAATGGGCGTGCTACGCCTCGACGAAATGCTCGGTGGCGGGCTGCCCAGGGGCTATTCGCTGCTGGTGGCCGGGCCCTCGGGGTCGGGCAAAAGCATCCTGGCGGCGACCTTCCTCGCCGAAGGCGCGCGCCAGGGTGAAACCGGCGTTATCGCAGTGTTCGAGCAGCGCCCCCACCACTCCCAGAACGCCACCCTGGCCAACCTGATTCACAGTGGGCAAGTCGGTCTGGTAGACAGCCGCGCACCTGACTTGTCCATTGATGAAATCGTCCACCTGCTGCTCAGCGAGGTTCGCCGCCTGAACGCCACGCGCGTGGTCATCGATTCGCTGTCGGGCTTCGAGCTGGCCCTGGCGCCGACCTTTCGCGCGGACTTCCGTGAGTCGCTGTCGCGCATGGTCACGGCGCTGACCAGTGCCGGGGTCAGCGTATTGATGACCTCGGAGCTTGAAGACCGCTACACCGACCTGCGTTTCAGCCCTTACGGCACCGCGTTCCTTACCGATGCGATCATTGTGCAGCGCTACATTGAGGTGCGCAGCCGCTTGCTGAGGATCATGGCCGTGGTCAAGGTGCGTGCCAGCGCGCACTCCGATGAGCTGCGCCAATACCACATCAATGACGATGGCCTGCAGATCGGTGAAAGGCTTGCGGACCAGGAAGGGTTGCTCGGCGGGCGGCCAACCGCATTGCATCCGCACGCGCAGGGCGCGGGAGACGAAAATGGTTGAGCTGAGCCATGAGTAAAGGCGAAGGACAGGACGAGCGTGAAGTGGCCAGTGCCGCTCATGAACTCTTCCTGCTCGGCCAGAAAACGGTTGAGGCCCGCGCGGTACTGGCGGCATTACAGCAACAACTGAGTGACGCCAGCAGCCGCCTGGTGGACTCCCAGCACGTCGAGCAACTGATCGAGGCCAACCAGCAGTTGGTGCTGGCGATACTGCTGGCGCAATCGGACGCCGTCGCGGGACCTCCTCAGGAGGAGCAGCACCTCTACCAGGAACTGCGCGAGGCCAACGCGCAACTGGTGATCGCGGCGCTCAGCGCCCAGGACCTGCAGGCAACAGCCGAGCGAGCGTTGGGCCAGCAGAAAAACATTCTCGCCATGGTCGCCCATGAGCTGCGCAACCCGCTGACGCCGATCAGCCTGATCGCCGAGCGTATGGTCAGGTTGCCGAGCGACCAGTTGCCGCGCATGCGTGAGCTGATCGAGGGGCAGGTCCAGCATATTTCCCAACTGGTCGACGACCTGCTGGATGTGTCCCGCGCCAGCACCGGCAAGTTGCGTATCAACCGCCGTCAGGTGGATATGCTGCGCATCCTCAACGCCGCAATCGACGCCTGCAGCCCTGCGATGGTCAAGCGTCAGCAGCAATTGGATGTCGAGCTTCCCGACGCCAGTTTGAGCATCAACGGCGACCCTGGGCGGCTCGCGCAGATTCTGCATAACCTGCTGGCCAACGCGGCCAAGTACACGCCCATCGGCGGGCGCATCAAGGTGTTCTGTACCGCGCAGGCCGGGATGCTGAGGATAAGCATCAGCGACAACGGCATCGGCGTCACCGCCCAGGCCCTGCCGTTTATTTTCGACCCTTATGTGCAGGATGTTCACGCCGTCGGTTTCAACGGCGCCGGCCTGGGCATCGGCTTGACGGTGGTGCGTGAACTGGTCGAGGCACACGGCGGCAGCGTGACGGGCATGAGCGAGGGGCATGGCAAGGGCAGCGAATTTGTGGTGACGCTGCCCCTGATGGATTAAGGGATCAAACGCGCTGCGCGCAGTTGGTCGAACACCTCGAAGAACGCCTGGTCGCTGGCCTGGTAAGCGGTAAAGCCCATCTTCCGGCTCTTGGACATGTCCGTGACCACCTCGATGGGCCGGCCCAGGTCGGCGTCGGTGTGCCACGGCGACACCAGCCGATCCATCTCGGCCTCCTTCAGTCCATGCTTCGCAGCGATCTGGCGCCAGGCGGCCTGGTCATTGGCCATTTGCGTCTCAAGCGGCGAGGGCGAGGCCGGGAAGTCGGCCGCTGCCACGCCGAAGTAATCGGCAATCCGGCCCCACATCCACTTCCAGCGGAACACATCGCCATTGGTGACGTTGAAGGCCTGGTTGGCGGCAGCGGGCGTGGTGGCCGCCCATAACTGTTGCTGGGCCAACTGCCGCGCATCGGTCATGTCCGTGAGGCTGTCCCATTGCACGCGGGAGCCTGGGAATACAAACGCGCGACCTGTGTGTTTGCAGACACTGGCGTAGACGGCGAGGGTGGTCGCCATGTTCATCGCATTGCCCACCGCCACGCCGGTGACGGTGTGCGGGCGATGCACGCTCCAGGTGAAGCCGTCCTTTTTTGCGGCGGCGAACACTTCGTCTTCCTGGGCGTAGTAGAAGTTTTCCACATCCAGGCGGCCTTGCTCTTCGCGGAACGGGGTGTGCGGCAGGCTGCCCTTGCCATAGTTTTCGAACGGCCCGAGGTAGTGCTTCAAGCCGGTGACCAGCGCCACATGCTGCACGCTCCCGGCGGGGCGCACGGCGTCCAGCACGTTGCGCACCATGGCGGCGTTGACGCGGATGTTCTCGGCTTCGGTGGCCTGGCGCGACCAGGTGGTGATGAACACATGGGTGGGTTTTAGATCGGCCAGGGCCTGTTGCAGCGATGCCGGGTCCTGCAAGTCGGCGGCGACCGGAATCACGCCTGGCACCTGCGAGGGCTGACGGGACAGGGCTGCAACGTGCCACTGGTGTTCGAGCAGTAACTGGGTGATGGCGCTGCCAACGATGCCGCTGGCGCCCACGACGAGTGCGGTCTGGGTCATAGGTTTCTCCCGAGGATGTAGGGTTCTGAGCCCCTGGGTGTAGGAGAGGTTCAACCTTATCCGTGAGGCTCGCGGCACCAAACACACGAATCAGGGTCCATAAGCCCCGCACGAACATTCGCGCTCATCCGTTACCCTCACCATAAGATTTAAAGCATGTACCTACGCACCATCGCAGTCGGGCTGTCGGCCCTTGTTTTGTTTTCCAGCGCTGTAGACGCCCGCAGTCTGGCCAACCCTTACACCCCCACCGAGCAACGTGCCTCATTCGATGGCTGCGCCGATCTCTTCCCTGGCGCTGCCCCGATCAAGACGGCCACCGTCCCGGCGTCGATGAAGCCGTTGGCGCTGTGTTCCGAGACGTTTGCGGTGCTTTACTCACAAACCAGCAAGACCCCACTGGTGGTGGTCGAACGCCTGAACACCGCGCAGTTGAAAAATGCCAAAGGCGAGGAGCGCACCAACCAGTTCTACGCCGACCCGCGCATTCCCAAAAGCGGCCGCGCGGAGCTGAGCGACTACCGCAGCCAGCACCCGGCCATGGACCGTGGCCACCAGGCCCCGGCCGCCGACGCACCCAATGCCCGGGCCATGGCCCAGTCCTTTGCGCTGTCGAACATGGTGCCCCAAGACCCCACCAACAACCGCAAGATCTGGAGCAAGGTCGAGGCCGACGTACGCAAGTTCGCGGTGCGCGCGGGCGGTGACGTGTATGTGTTCACCGGGCCGCTGTTCGACCCAGGCTACAGCACCATCGGCGACAACAAGGTCTGGGTGCCGACGCGCCTGTTCAAGCTGGTGTACGACGCCTCCAGCCAGCGCGCCTGGGCCTACGTGCTGCCCAACGCCGAAACGCGCATCCAGAAGCCGATGGACTACGCCACCTTCGTGAAAAGCACCGGGCTCAAATTGCTGGGCAATCTTCCGGTGTCAGGGGCGGTTGGGCGCTCCTGATCAAGCGGCTTACTTGGTTTTTTTCAACGCTTTCAAGCGTTGGGTCGCGCGTTGCACGACGGCCATTTTCTCGGGGCGTTTCATGCGTTTCCACTTGCGGATCTCGTCCTTGCTGCGCCCACAGCTGACGCACAGGTCGCCGCTGAGCTGGCAGGTGGAGACGCAGGGGTTTTCGATGTCTTTAGCCAAGAGGTCACCTGGAGATGGGGTAAAGGGGCGCACCCTGCCCGCGAGTATATGCACATAGGCTGATTCCAGGTTGTGGTCGTTGCCAGGGGGACGATGACTGACATGGCGCGGCCGGCGCAGTGCTCAGCCACAGTGACGCCCAATGTGGGCGTTGTCGAACCCTGGCGAGGCTGCGATGACGGCGGCAGTGCCAACCTCTATGTTGCCTGACACATCGCTATCGCAGCCTCACTTAAGCCCGACAACTCCCACAGGCTATACTCGCCCGTTCGCAATCCCCCTTCAAACAAACCGAGATACCCCATGAGCACCTCTCTCCCTTTCACCCCCGCGCGCAGGCCTGTCGCGCCGCTGGTGGCCTTTGTCATTCTTGTGCTGGGCGCCTTGTTCCTGCAAAGCAGCGTCGGTTCGCGCCAGGTGCTGTTGCTGGTGGTCGGCGCTGCACTGGGCTTGACCCTTTACCACGCCGCCTTCGGCTTTACCTCCGCCTGGCGCGTGTTCATCAATGATCGCCGCGGCGCTGGCTTGCGGGCGCAGATGGTAATGCTCGCGCTGGCGGTGCTGCTGTTTTTCCCGGCGCTGGGGGCGGGCACGTTGTTCGGGCAGCCGGTGGTCGGGCTGGTGGCGCCGGCCGGGGTGTCGGTGGTGTTCGGCGCGTTTATTTTCGGCATCGGCATGCAGTTGGGTGGCGGGTGTGCCTCGGGCACGCTGTTCACGGTGGGCGGCGGTAATGCGCGCATGCTGGTGACCTTGTTGTTCTTTATCTGCGGTTCGCTGATCGCCACCCACCATGTGGACTGGTGGTTTGCGTTGCCGGCATTCCCGGCGGTGTCCATCGTCAAGAGCTTTGGCGTGGTGCCAGCGTTGCTCGCCAGCCTGGCCATGTTTGCGCTTATCGCGGCCGTCACCGTGCGCCTGGAAAAACGCCGCCACGGCCAGCTTGAGGAAGGTGTCACCAGCGAACACCAAGGCCTGCGCCGCTTCCTGCGCGGGCCGTGGCCCTTGGTGTGGGGCGCGATTGGCCTGGCGCTGCTCAACTACGCCACCCTGGCACTCGCCGGGCGGCCGTGGGGGATTACCTCGGCGTTCGCGCTGTGGGGTGCCAAGGTGGCAAGCGGGTTGGGTGTGGACGTGGCCAGCTGGGCGTTCTGGCAAATGCCGGGCAACGCCAAGGCCCTGGCTGCGCCGGTGTGGGAAGACATCACCAGCGTCATGGACATCGGCATCGTCCTCGGTGCGCTGTTGGCCGCCGGCCTGGCCGGGCGTTTTGCCCCCAGCCTGAAGATCCCGGCGCGTTCGCTGGTGGCGGCGGTGATCGGCGGTCTGCTGCTCGGCTACGGCTCGCGCCTGGCCTACGGCTGCAACATCGGCGCGTACTTCAGCGGCATCGCCTCGGGCAGCCTGCATGGCTGGGTGTGGCTGGTGGCGGCGTTTATCGGCAACGGCGTGGGCGTGCGCCTGCGGCCGTTCTTCTTCGCCGGTGAGCGCCGGCCCGAAGCGCTGAGCGGTTGCTGAGTTAATCCTCAGGGGAAATGTCTGGCGCCTGAGCGGCCTCAGTCGCCAGCTTTTCCCGCTCGGCCTTGCTGATGTACTTATCCTTGGATTTCGGTGCCAATTTGGCGCTGGCCTTTTTGGCTTTGGCCTTGAACAGCTGTTGCAGTTTTTTCTGGCGATTCATGGGTTGTTACCTGGCGTGTACGTGCGCGGATGATACCAGCTTAAAAAACCGCGACTGCTGCCTGGGTCGCTTTTTAGCGCCGATCTGTGCATTGAATCGCCGTGTCTTTCGCCAATACTCGGGCCCCGCAACCCCCGAGTATCGAACGCTATAGGGAAGACACCATGAGCCTCCACACCCGTACCAAACGCATGACCGTGCCTCAACTGGTCGCCATGAAAGGCCAGCAGAAAATCGTCTCCCTCACGGCGTACACCAGTTCCATCGCCAAGCTGATCGATCCGCTGGTGGACTTCATTCTGGTCGGTGACTCCACGGCCATGGTCGGCTATGGCCGGCCGTCGACCTTGAGCATGCAGCTCGAAGAAATCATCGGCCACACCCGCGCCGTGGTCGACAGCACGCGCCTGGCCTGTGTGATTGCCGACATGCCATTTGGCAGCTATCAGGAATCCCATGAACAGGCGTTCCGCAATTGCGCCCAGGTGTTGGCGCGCACCGGCTGCGATGCGGTCAAGCTGGAAGCCAACCAGGCGCTGGCGGGCACCGTGGCGTTCCTGGTGGCGCGTGGTATTCCGGTAATGGCGCACGTGGGGCTGATGCCGCAGTTCGTCAACGTGATGGGTGGGTTCAAGGCCCAGGGCCTCACGGCTGAAACCGGCGCCGTAATTACCGAAGACGCCCGCGCCAACCTGGAGGCGGGCGCTTTCAGCCTGCTGCTGGAAGGGGTGGCCGAAGGCGTGGCGCGGCAGATTACCCAGAACTCGGACAGGCCCACCATCGGCATCGGCGCCTCACCGGCCTGCGACGGCCAGGTGCTGGTCACCGAAGACCTGTTGGGCCTGGGTGGCGAGCACCTGCCGCGTTTCGTCAAACAGTACGCCGATGTCGGCGCGGTGATCCGCGACGCGTGCGAGCGGTTTGCCGACGACGTGCGTCACGGCCGCTTCCCCGAAGCGCGGCACTGCTACGGGCTTTGACGGATCGCCTGGGCCAACAGTTGCACGGCCTGGGCGATATCCTTGCTCCAGTCGAGGGTGTAGCTCAGGCGCACATGCTGCGCCCAGCTGCCGTGCGGGCTGAACAACTGCCCCGGAGCGATCACGACGCGCTGGGCCAGCAGGCGTTCGAACACCTGTCCCATGTCGACCGGGCGCCTGGCCTCCAGCCAGAAACTCGCGCCGCCATGGGGTTCGACCACGTCCCACTCGCCGTGCGTTTCCAGCAGGGCTTTCATGCGCGTCATCCGTTCCCGCAAGGCCGCGCGCAGCATCAGCAGGTGCTGGTCGATGCGCCCGGAGGTGAACAGCTTGGCGATCGCTTTCTGGCGGGTCGGCGACAGGCGAAACCCACGCTCCAGGAACACCCGCTGCAACTGCGGCCCTTGCCCGCGACACAGCACATAAGCGTAGGGCGCCTCCGCGCCGATCACCTTGTCGAAGGTCGAGAACACCAGCAGTTTCTGCGGGTCGGCAAAGTCGCGATAGCGGGCGGCGGGCGGCTCGAAACACAGCTCGCCGTAGGTGTCGTTTTCGAACAGCCAGATGTCCCGCTCTGCCAGCCAGCGGCAGATCTGCTGTTTATCCTGCGCCGGCATCACGCCGCCCTGGGGCACGTTCACACTGGATGACAGCACCGCCAGGCGGATCGGCTCCCGCTCGAGCAGTGCCTGGAAGGCGGGCAGGTCGAAGCGCCCGTCCGCGCCGAGGGGCATTTCAATCACGCGGATATTCGCCGCCTGCAACTGACGCAGTACCGCCCACGAACACGGCGACTCCACCAGCGCCAGCGTGCCACGCAACGCCAGGGCGCTGAGCGACAGGTCCAGCACGCTGTGCAGGTCCGAGCCGATATACACCTGTTCGGCCTGCCAATAGTGGTGGGTGGATTGGGTGTAGCGCGCGGCCAGCGCCGCACGCAGCTCGGGCTCGCCGAACGGCAGGTACAGCGGCGTCGGGGAGCGCGGATACTGGCGGGCCAGTTCGCGCTCCATCATCAACAGCGGGTTTTCCAATGACAGCAGCATCGCCGGGGCGTCGCTGCTCAGGGCCAGCATGCCCGGCTGGCGGGCGTTGGCGAACACCTGGTCGAGCAAATCAGGCGAACCTTCGCTCAACAGCGGCGCCGGCACGGCCCGGGTGAAATAGCCACGCTTGGGCCTGGCCTGGACACGCCCCTCATCCTCCAGCAGCGCATAGGCGTACTTGGTGGTCGACACCGACACGCCCAGGCGCCGGGCCAAGTGGCGCAGGGACGGCAGTTGGCGTTCGCCTGCCGAAGGGCTCGCCTCGATCAACTCGACAAGGTAGCGGTACACCGCCTGATAGGCGAAAGAAGCGGCGTTGGCGGTATTCATGGTCCCTCGGTTTAGCCAGGCTGGGCCGCGAGGCTATTACTGATGTTGCGCCCCAGTACCAGCACTGTAACAAAACCGCAGCCCACCAGTGCCGTGGCCAGGCTCAACAGAACCGAGCTGCCCAGTTGGTCGACGATGCGCCCGCCGAAGAACGAGCCCAAGGCAATGATCACTTGGAACAAGGCGACGAACAGCGGCATGCCGCGTTCGACATCCTTGGGCGCCACCACAAACATCCAGATACTGGCACAGGCCGGGAAGGCGCCGAAGGCGAAGCCCCACAGCCCGATCAGCATCGCTGCGCCGGTCATCCCCGTGGCGAAGTGAGGGAACAGCGCGGTGCTGGTGCCGATCATCAGCGCCACCAGCAACAGGGTGTGACGCACGCTGCGGTTGGCGGCGAAACCGGCAAAGATATTACCGAACACCCCGGCTACGCCGAAGAGCAGCAGCAGCGAGCCAATCGTCGGCCCGTCGAAGCCGGAACTGTATTTGAAGAAGGGCGCGACATAGGTGTAGGCCGCAAAGTGCGCCAGGCCGATCAACAGCACCGCGATCAACCCGACCCGCGCCTGTGGGTTGATAAACAACGCCGGCAGGTCGCTGACGCGAATGGCCTTCTCCGGGGTGAGCCGAGGCAGCAGGAACACCTGCGCCAGTAGCACCGGCACGCCCAGCAGCGCGGTGACCAGGAACGTCATGCGCCAGCCCATCAAGCCGCTGAGCCAGGTGCCCACGGGCACGCCGAGCACGGTGGCCAGGGTCACGCCCATCATGATGATCGAGGTGGCCTTCGCGACGTCCACACCCTTGGGCGCCAAGCGCCCACTGAGGGCAATGGCCGTGGCCCAGAACCCGCCGATGCTGATGCCCAGCAATACGCGTCCGAGCAGTAGCAGGTTGAAGTCACTGGCAAAGGCTACGACTGAGTTGGCAATGATCATGATCAACGTCAGGCCGATCAGCAGGTAGCGACGGTCCATGGCACCGATGCTCACCGACAGAAACGGCGCGGCGAGGGCGGCCATGATGCCGGGTAGGGTCACCATCAGGCCGGCGTGGCCGGCACTGATACCGAGGTCGGCAGCGACGTCGTTGAGCACGCCCACCGGCAGAAACTCACTGGTCACCAGGGCGAAGGCGCCCACCGCGACCGAGAGAATCGCCAGCCACTGCTGTTTCACGCTTTGTTGATTATGTTCAGGACGGCCGCTGGGGGCCTGGAGGGCGCTTGGCATGATGCTGGATTCCAAGGGGGGATGTCGCCTGAGGCCAGGCGAAGGGGAAGAACTGGGAGGCGATTATAGGAATCGGGCTTGACCACCCCATAGGCGAGCGGTTCGATAGTAATCATCAGTGCTATCGATGTGACGGGGTTGGGCTGCGTATTTCAGCGGCATCGCTTCGGGCAGCCTGCCGGTCATCCGGCAGGCGCTCGATGCTTACCGCGTCAAAGGCTGACGGGGTCAGGCGTTTCTGCCTCAACCGGTCGGTGTTGTACAAACGTTGCCTGGACCCTTTTAGAGAACAGTATGTAGGGGACCCAGATAGAGGTGGACACCATAAATAGTCAGCGCGTGTCGCGCCACGGGCTCTAAGGTCGACGGCGGCTTTACTGTCGAAACGATCGGTGTAAAAACTCACTGATCAGCCCCACCACCTGCTGCTGAATCACCGCCCTCGGCCGAGCCCCCTCGCCATCGCGGCAAATCATGCCGTCGCCTGGCGAACTCTCCTCAATCAGCGCCATGCCCCCCGGCTTGCAGATCGACATGAAGCTGAAGTGCGTGGCATCGGCGATCTCCACGTACTTCGTCGTTGCTTCAGGCAGCCGCTTGACCATGTCGGCGGACTCCAACTGCGGGTCCATATCCTCCGACGGCACGCCCCCCGCAATCACCAGCGTCGGTACCGGCAATGCAGCCAGGCTGGCGTCGGTGAAGCCGCGCGACAGGCCCAGGTCCAAGGACACGATGGCGGTGACGCGTTTGTCGCTTAAATCGGCGGCCAACCGGGCCTTGCCGGCTGGCGTGCCGGCGGGGTTCATCTTCTGGTAACCCATGCAACCGCCAAGCTTGGGGTGGGCGCTGCAGTCGCGGCTGAATAGATCGGGGTCGAAGCGCGCCCCGGCGATTTCCAGCACGGTCCAGCCGCCAAGGGAATGGCCCACGGCGGCAATCTGGCCATTCGCGACCGCGCCAAATGGCTTCGGCTGGGCCAACACCGCGTCAATCGCGCGGCTCAGGTCGGCCGGACGTTGCCATAACCGCGCGGCGGTTTGTGGGTTGCGGTCTTTTGTGGTGGTGCCGGGGTGGTTGACCGCCGCGACGATGTAGCCCTGATGCGCCAACGCACTGGCCAGCCACACCTGCTTGCCCCAGTTACCACCATAACCGTGGGAGAGCACCACCAGCGGATGCTCACCGGCAGCCGGCGGCGCGTCGGGCACGGCGAGGGCACCGATGAACACCGCGCTGTCGGCGATCAGCGTGGCTTTGGCGGTGGTGGTAGCGGGGTACCAGACGACCAGTTCGAGTGGTCGGTTGTTTTGCGCATCGGGCAGGGTGACGGTCTTGAAACCGACCGGGTTTTCGGCGGCGACGGCGGGAGCCGTCAGGCACAGCAATAGCAGGGAGGCGAGGGCGTTTTTCACTGTTGTTATCGTCCTTGATATGAGCGACGCATCATGCACTGAATCCCCGTTCAGTGCCATGAGCCCCGCGCCATTTTTACCTGCCGTTAACGCCTACCCATGGGTCAACCCCGTCAACGTATCCGCAATGGTCTTGGTCCGTTGCGCCGTACCCTCCGTTGCACGGCTCGACGCCTCCAGCACATCCAACATCTCCCGCAGCGCTCCCACCCCGGTGGACTGGTCTTCAATCTGCTGGGCCACCCGCTGGATCTCACTCGACAACAAGTCGATATCCACACCAATTTCCGCCGCATTCTTGCGTGTGATTTCCGCCAGCTTGCGCACCTCGTCGGCCACCACCGCAAAGCCCCGGCCCAAGTCGCCCGCGCGCGCGGCTTCAATTGCGGCGTTGAGCGCCAGCAAGTTGGTCTGCCCGGCGATCTGCTGGATCACCTGCACAATCGACTGGATACGCAAACTCGACCCCGCCAGCGTGCGCGCGCCCTCCACCGCGACATCCGCCTGGCTCGACAGCCCCTCCACCGTGGCCCCGGCCTGGGCAGACACCGTGTTCTGCTGGCCAATCGTGCCCACCAGTTCATCCATCGAGGCGTGCAACTCACCGGAGTAATGCTTGAGCTGCGACGCGATGTCCTCATGCTGACGCTGGGCATGGGCCAACACCAGGCCCAAGTCGGCCAGGCCTTCGAAGACTGGCAGGATATTGCGGTCCAGGCCGCGGGTATTCAGGGTATTGCTGAAGTCATTGTTCTTGTATGCGGTAATCTGCTTGACCACCACATGGTTCAACCCTGCCAACTTCTTCACCTGGCGCCGTAGGAAAAATGCCTTGAACTCGCCGTAATGGGCGATGAAATTGTCCACGTATTCGTCACTGAAACTCGCGCCCTTGGCCACCCGGAAGAAGAAAATCGCCGTCAGCGTCTGGTTCAGGTTCAAGCCCAAAATCTCCCCGAAGGTCGAAAACCCCGCCAACGGCACATCCCCAAAAATGCCGGCCATGCTGCCCAGCTCGGCGCTGTTGTTCAGCCGGCGCAAGATGCAGTCATTCAAAATCCCCGCCACCGGCTGGCCTCCCTTGCCGCGCAGGAACTGCTCATAGTCCAGGCGCGTCGCCTCCCGCAGCGGCGTACGCCGCACCATCACCAACTCCTCGCCCGGCGCCACGTCGCAAAACAACTGCACGATCTGCTGTTCGAAGTCGATACGCGCGATGGACCGCACAAACAACTCACTGCCCACCCGAATCGCAAACGAATAGTCCGCCAGCTTCGACTCCAGCGCCTGGGGCGCGCAACTGAACGCATCACACAGCGCCTGCACCATGCTCTTGATATTGCCGCTGCTGTCGATCACTTGGTCAATCGTGCGGTCCTCCACCGACGCCGTCAGCACACTGAAGGTCAAATCCGCCGGTTTAAAGTTCTGGCTCTTGAACACCCCAAATCGCACATGGGCCGCCGTCTTCAGAAACACGATCTGCGCATGGTTCTGATAACTGCGCTGGCCGTCATGAATCAGCGTCTTCTGGAAATCCGACTTACCCCCGGCCGATCCCCCTACAAACAAACACGGAAACCGCCCCGACTCATACAGCGCCTCCATAAAAAACGACTCCGACGCCGACAACCCATCGAACACCACATACGCCAACGTATCGCGATGATCGATCGACGTACGCACCTGCACCCGCTTGATATTGGCCACCAACTTGGCAATCCGCTCCTGCATTCCCAACCGCTTACCGCCACCGCGAATGTCCTCACACTCCAACGGCACCATCACCACCTCGGCCGAGGCGATCAGACTGTCGTCGAACAACTGCAACACGACCCGGTCCCAGCGCTCGCCAGTGGCGCAATACAGCGAACCGGGCGCGTTGCACAGCTCGCCGGAGGTGGTGCATAGGCTGATGGTGGACTGGGGGAAACGGCGTTTGAGCTTGGCCGCGATGGCGTCGATGTCCAGATGCGGCGAGATAAAGCCGGTGATCAGGGTGGGGGTGATACGCAGGGCAGTGAGTGAGGCGTCCAGGTCGTTGGCAGTGCTGGTGAGCGTGGCGGTGCCTTGACGATCGGCCCGGGCTTTTTTTAGAAGGGAGAGTGGGTTCATGTGGTGGACTCGATCGAGTGGTGATGCAGGGGGGTAGGCATACGGTTAGTAGGGTTATCGGCAGGTTGGGTGGGGACTGGAGGGGGA